>CAMRCO010000041.1 GCA_947040945.1 uncultured Spirochaetia bacterium | reverse complement strand
TTGCTTCAATATTCAAAAAGAAAAATCCTTTTTCTGAATTCTTTAATTAAAATATTAACGCATTTTATAAATTTTATTATTCCCCAATATTATGTAACTTAAATTTGCTCTAGAATATATAAGAGTACTTTGTAATGAGTAAAAAAATTATAATAATTGGGGGCAAGGTCTGGAGGACTATCCTCTGCAATGACACTTGCAAAATATGGGTATGATGTTGAAGTGCTTGAACAAAACTCATCTGTTGGTGGTCGAAATGCTCATATTAAATTAGGTGAATATAATTTTGACATTGGGCCAACATTTTTTTAATGAAAAGTGTTTTAGAAAATATATTTGAATCAACTGGCAGAAAACTTGAAGACTATGTTAAACTTCATAATCTTGAAACTATGTACCGATTATCTTATTCTGATGAAAGAGAATTTTTTCCATCAAGCAATAAAGAAAAAATGAAAGAAGAAATGGAGAGATTATAGAAAGGTAGTTATAAAAACTATGAGAAATATTAAAAAAAAGAACAACAAAAATACAATCGATTAATAGGCTGTAATAAGGTCCTTATGGAAAAGTTGAAGACCTTATTACAAGCTTTGCTTTTCAGTCAAAGTATATTGACATGTCTCCATGGAAAGTCCCGTCAATTTTTAGTATAATTTCTTTTATTGAACATGATGATGGAATATGCCATGTTGAAGGTGGGCTTAATCAACTTTCTAAAGCAATGGCAAATGCTGCAGAAGAATACGGATGCAAAATTAGATTAAACACAAAAGTCAAAAAATTAATAACGAATAAAAAACAAGTGATTGGTGTTGAGCTTGAAAATGGTGAAATAGTTAAAGCAGATGGCGTAATAATAAATGCTGACTTTGCTCATGCTATGACGAATATTGTAGATGACAATAAACTTAAAAAATGGACTAAAAAAATATTGATAAAAAATTATTTTCGTGTTCAATATTTATGCTTTACATTGGACTTCATAAAATTTATGACGACATACCACATCATAATATTATATTTGCAAAAGACTATAAAAATAATGTAGAAGAAATCACTGAAACTTATAAACTTTCAGAAGACCCATCATTTTATATTCAAAATGCAAGTATAACTGATACCACACTTGCCCAAAAGGAAAATCCGCATTATATGTGCTTGTGCCTGTAGCGAATAAACATACGAATATTGATTGGGATAAAGAAAAATATAAAAATATGAGTTGCTTGAAACTAGAGGAAAGTTTACTGACATAAAAAAACATGTCGAAGAAGAATTAATAATTACATCCGATGACTGTGTAAATGACTACTCAGTTTATAATGGGCTACTTTTAGTTTGGGGCATAATGTTTCGCAAATGCTTATATTCCATCCGCATAATGAGTTTGATGACTTAAAAAATTGCTATTGGTTGGTGGGGGGAACACATCTCGGTAGTGGACTTCCAAACTTTTATGAATCGGGGCAGATTGTACTAAAGTTTATTAGATATAAATATAAAGTCATGACATCTCTTGACAAACTCTCTAAAATGTTTAAATTAGAGTATAACTTAAATATAAAAAGGGATACCATGAGAGAAATAAACACAAGCGTAATAACTGATACAGTTGCAAAACTTTGTATAAACGCAAACATTTACCTAAATGATGACATCAAGGAAGCTTTAATAAAAGGTATCGGCAATGAAACAGCTCTCCTCCCCAAAAACATATTAAACATATTAGTCGAAAATGCTAGTGTCGCCCATGACACAAAAAGTCCAATATGTCAAGACACAGGTATGGCAATGGTATATTTAGACATTGGTCAAGATGTTCATATTGTTGGTGGAAATATAACTGATGCCATTAATGCAGGAGTTGCCTTAGGCTATGAAAAAGGCTACTTAAGGAAATCAGTTGTAGGTAACCCACTCACACGCATAAACACAAAAGACAATACCCCTGCCATAATCCACTACAACATAGTAGAAGGCAGTAATATAGATATAACAGTTTCTCCAAAAGGTTTTGGCAGTGAGAATATGAGTCGCCTCAAAATGCTTATGCCGTCAGCAGGACTTCAAGGAATAAAAGACTTCGCAGTTGAAACTGTCAAATTAGCAGGATCAAATGCTTGCCCTCCTATTATTGTTGGTATTGGTATTGGTGGCACTATGGAGAAATGTGCGACTCTTGCAAAAAAAGCATTGCTACGTGATGTTGGAACAGATAATCCTGACAAAACGCTACATGATATTGAACAAGACTTACTTGAAGAGATAAACAAACTTAATATAGGTCCTGCTGGATTTGGTGGAAAAACAACAGCCCTCGCCGTACACATAGAAGTGTTTGCAACTCACATAGCAGGACTACCTGTATGCGTAAACACAGGCTGTCATGTAACAAGACATGCATCTGAAAGAATATAAACCCACAAATATAAATAGAGAGAACATAAATGAGCACTAAAAATATAACAACACCAATTACAGACGAAGACATAAAAAGCCTAAAAGCAGGTGAAATGATAACCATTACAGGCGAAATATATACTGCACGTGATGCTGCCCACAAAAGGCTTTGTGAAATGATAGAAAAAGGTGAGAAATTGCCAATAGACATTAAAGGCAAAACAGTATTTTATGCAGGCCCATGCCCAAGCAAACCTAATGAAGTTATTGGTAGTGTAGGCCCAACAACATCGACAAGAATGGACGCCTATTCTCCAAAGTTAATTGAACTTGGACTTAAAGTAATGATAGGCAAAGGAAGACGTAGTGAAAGTGTTATTGGGCAAATTATTAAGCATAAAGGACTATACCTCATAGCAATAGGTGGAGCGGCTGCCATCACCGCTAAATGCGTAAAGAGTGTCGAAATTGTAGCATTCGAAGACTTAGGAACAGAAGCTATAAGAAAGCTCTATGTTGAAAACATGCCACTAATTGTCGCTATTGACTCAAATGGTAACAATTCTTTAGTCGGATAATGAGTAACTAGTCTCTAAACTGTATAGAGTATAGATATTGATATTTACCACCATGTTCCATTAACTCTTCATGAGTACCTGACTCGATAATTTTACCATCGTCTATGACACATATATAATTGGCATTCTTAATAGTTGATAATCTATGTGCTATTACAAATGTTGTCTGCAAATGAACAATAGTATTTAATGCATTTTGAACATGCATCTCGCTTTCTGTATCTAATGCACTTGTCGCTTCATCTAGGATAAGTATTAATGGCTCTCTTAAAACAGCACGAGCTAGAGCAATACGTTGACGTTGCCCACCTGAAAGCATAACTCCACGAGGCCCGACATGTGTGTCATAACCTTTTGGAAGCTTAAGTATAAACTCATGGGCATGTGCTATATTTGCTGCCTTAATGACGTCAGCGTCTGATGCTTTTTTGTCACCATAAGTAATATTCTCTCTAATTGTACCATAGAAAATGATATTCTCCTGAGACACAACCCCAATATTCTCTCTTAAACTTCTAGTATTAATCTCTTTTGTATCAATATTATCAAAGGAGATACTTCCTTTTATAGGTAAAAATAGTTTTGGAATTAAAGCTATTAGTGTACTTTTTCCTCCACCAGATGCTCCAACAAAAGCAACAACATCTCCTTTTTTGATATTCAAATTAATAGGCCCCAAGTGAAATGGTTCTGCATTAGGGTCTCTTTTAGAATACTCAAAGTGAACATCATCAAAAACAATACCATCTGTTATTGGCTTCATTTGCATTTTTGTTTTGTCGTCAACGTCTTCAGCAGGTAAATCCATAATTTGAAAAACACGTGTTGCTTGAACTTCAGTAACTTTTAATGAAACAACTAAATTAGAAATATCTCTTATAGGTGGAGATACGTTAAGCATATAAAGTAAAAATCCCCATAAAAACTCAAAAGGCATTTCTCCACTAAACACCAAATATCCACCATATCCTAAAATAATAACCATCCCTGTCATCATAATAAATTCAGTCATCGGTCTATTAATAGCAAGAATATACATAAATTTTCTTGAAATTTGAATAAGTTTATTTATAGTTTCTGTAAAACGATTAAGCTCTTCATCTTCTTTAGAGAATATTTTTATAACTTCTATACCACGCATATTTTCCTGCATAATAGATGATATATTAGCAGTTAAATTTTGTTGTTCTACAACTCTACTTCGTATTAAGCCTGATATAAATTTAATACCAAGAGCTAAAAGAGGAAGTACAAGCATAGAAAGTAATGTAAGCTTAACACTTAAAATAAAAAGCATTGTAACTGTAAGTATTAAAGTAATAGGTATGGTTATAAATCGTGGTAATGTATTCGTAGCAAATCCTGATATTTGGCTTGCTTCATTTATACGGCTTAGCAAAACACCTTCTTGCTCCTCCTTAAAATAGGCTATATCAGTATTAAGTAATCCTTTAAGCATATCACTTTTCATATCACGATCTATAGCTTGATTTGTAAAAGCAAATAAAAATGCCGTTGTATAGTCTAAAGCAACACGTCCTATAATATAAATAAAAGCTAGTACTATAACCACACTAAACTGCATTAGCAACACAGCATCCATATTTCCTAATATAACAAACCGCTCTGCTAATACTTTTAAATCAATCGCATTAATTTTACTCATAAACTCAGTGATAAAAGGAATTTTATCTAAAATCTCCGCACGCTTTCCAACTGTAAGCGCTATAACCACTTGTGCCACAAAAGGAGGTAAAATATTTATACATGTAAGAGTAATATTTAATAGTAGAGCTGGAAAAAAAAGTTTCTTTTGTCTCCATACATAACCAAAAATTCTTCTATATATATGTTTCTCATCATTAGAATAGTATTTATTTAAATGATCTTCAGTCAAATTTAAAGAAGCAATTGAAGAGTCGTCAGGTTTCTTAAAAAAACTAATAATTTTCTTAATCATAGTAAAAAAATCCTTGAGCAAATATTATTGTCGTCAAATACTATATTTAAATAAACATTTAATCAATAGCTAACGTATTTTATAGAATATTTATTTTACTTCATTTCCTTAATAATAGTAAAAATATCTTATTGTCATCTAAAAATAAATGTTATATAATTAAATAGAAAGGTTATACTTATGGATTATCAAAAAATATTTCACTCTCTATCAGACCCTAAAAGAATTTTAATATTAAAAGTATTGAATGAAAAAGGGCTTACATGCGTTTGTGAAATGACCGACTTATTTAATATATCTCAATCAAAACTGTCATATCACTTAAAATTATTATTAGATACAAACTTAATCATAAAAGTATCTGATGGCAAATGGAATTATTATAATATAAATAATAAAGAGCTTAAAAAAATTCTATCTAAAAACTCTATACTAGAAATATTTAAAGATTAATAGTTCTATAAGGTTTTTTTATAATAATCCGAGTATTATTATGTTATGCATATTTATTATTTCAAGGATGTATTTAAACAATGATTCAAGCTTTCATACTAGGACTAGTGCAGTCTATAACAGAATTTTTACCTGTTTCAAGTTCAGGGCATCTTAGAATAGCAGAATATTTTCTAAACTTTCAAGATGGAGACTCTATTTCATTTGTGGTAGCACTTCATTTTGGAACATTCCTCGCAACATGCATAGTATTTTTCAAAGATATAAAAAACACTATTATCAGTTTCATTACAAAATTACCAACATTTAAGACTTCAATAAAAGATGATGAATACTTCAGAATGTCTATAATGATTATAATCGCATCAATCCCAACAGCAATCGCAGGATTATTACTTGCAAAACATTTAGCATCAATTCCACTTCAAAAAATTGGACTTAATTTAATAATGACAGGCTCAATGTTAATGCTCACAAGAAAAGTAGATAATAAAAATTTAGATGATAAAAAAGACGTACTTACAACATCCCTCTACTATGCTTTACTTATAGGACTAGCACAATCAGTCGCCATATTCCCGGGTATTTCACGAAGTGGAGCTACAATAAGTGTCGCATTATTTTTAGGGTGTGGACGAGCTTTTGCTGGGCGATTTTCTTTTTTAATATCATTACCTGCAATATTCGGGGCAACACTTTTTATGTTAAAAGATATACAGCTCCTTAATATAAAAATAGCTTTAATTGGATTCATAACAGCATTTGTTTTTGGTATTATAGCACTTAAATTTTTGCTTAACTTCTTAAAAAATGGAAAATTATTTTACTTTGGTTTCTATGCTATTATAGTCGGTCTTGCTACTTCTATATATTTTAGTAGTGGAATTTAATTATTATGTTTAACAAAAAAAATGCTAAAAGTATAAATGCTCTTAAAAAAAGAGTTTCTCTTAGAAGCGAAAGCAGAGAACACTTCAGTGAAACTCATGACATTACTGAAGTATCTTTTAGTGACAGAAATATAGCCTATGACATAATTGGTTTAATATCTATAATAACAGCAGGAACATTACTTCTTGCTCTAATTAGTATGGACATAGGTGATACATCCTTATTTGGAGAAATCACTAATTCATCTATAAATAATATGCTAGGTAAAACTGGTGCTTTAGTATCAGGGTACTTAATGCTACTTTTGGGAAGCACTTCATTTTTAATCCCTATAGCACTTTTAATTATTGGTGTGAAATTAATAATTAAAAACGCAGAAAGCAATATTAGTTTCATAATTAACACTACAAGCATTGCAATATTAATACTCAGTATATTTTTTGATACAGTGCTACCCGCTCACTTTGGGGATTACAAAAAAGGCGGAATTATAGGGCGTAATATTAGAGACACATTAAACCCTATTTTAGGCGACATAGGTATTATTTTATTACTTCTAATAACTTTAGCAATTGTTTTTATGCTATACAAAAAGTCCTCATTCAAATATATACTTTCAAAAATAGACACCTATTTAAGCAAAATGTATAAAAATAGAAGCTTAGTTTTAGAAAAATTTACAAGTGGTAATAAAGAAATGACAAACAAACAAAATAAAAAAAATATACTGGATACTATAATTTCATATACTCCATTTGTAAATAAAAAAAATGTATCTGATTTAGAATATAAAGTTTCTCCTTTCATCGAAATATTAAACATCGAAACTGATGAAGAAAGTGATGAAAAAATTGATATTAATAATTATAGCAAAAACAAATATGAAGAAGAAAGTGATGAAAAATATAATTATGTTGAGCAAAAAGAAAATGTAGGTCTTTCAAATGAGTCTTTAAATAAAGTAGGCGATATAGTAAGTGATATTCAAAATATAAATAACAAAGATTGTAAAAATTTAAATGACTATTATGAAAATGAAAACGACTTAGGTTTAACTTTAGCCAAAGCCATTTATGGTAAAGATATAAAAGTTCCATCTGAAAAAACTAGCATTCTATCAGATGACTTTGAGGTAAAACTTAATAAAACAAACCCTAGCAAAACACCTGAGGACTTTGGTATAAATACAGCTAAAAAAAACGCTACTGAAAGTAAAAACTTTAGAGAGTCATATAAAGAATATCAAAACAATATTAATAATATTGTAGATGATAAAGTAGAAGAAATAGAAGAATATGACTTTTTGCTTACAAGTAATCACACTTCTTATAATGATGAAATAACAGTTCCTCAAGAGGACGCTATCACAGAGAATAAACCATACGAATTTGAAATGGGTTATTCTTCATTTAAGAAATATGACAGAGAAAATCATATACCAAGCAAAACAGAAAATAAAACAGAACAAGAAGAAGACAGTATTTATTATGAAACAGTTAGTAATGAATCAAAAACAAATATCGATCACAACACTTCTATAGAAACAGAATATAATAGTAATAATTACAATTATAGCTATGAAGAGAATAATGATTATGAGGAGAATGAACCTGCTGACTATATTTATGAAAATACACAAATTGAAACTGAAGAAAATAATAATTATGAACATACAGAAAATATAGACGCTGTTTATGAAGAGCCCGAATTAAAAGAAATCATATTTGAGAAACAAGAACCTACAGAACCTGTTCAGCCTCAAAAAAAAGACCTAGAATATAACAGAAATGTATATGTGCAAAAAAATAGAAAAATGGCAAATATATCTGATGAGTTTATTCAATCTAATTATGATTCAAAGTTTGTAGACAAAAATTATAAAGTTCCAAACATTAACTTACTTAATAGATCTATTCCAATAAATGACCATGAGGCAACAAATGCGATAAGGCATACTGCTTTGCAACTTGAAAACACTTTGCTCGACTTCAATGTTGAAGCTAAAGTTACAGGAGTTTCAAGAGGTCCTGTTGTAACAAGATATGAACTTGACCTTGCATCAGGTACTCGTGTATCAAAAATAGTAAGCCTCACCGACAACATAGCATTAGGGCTTGCATCTGAAAGTGTACGTATAATAGCCCCTATACCGGGTCGTTCTGTAATAGGAATTGAAATACCAAATAAAATTAGAAGTGCTGTATATTTAAGAGATGTTTTAGAAAGTGCTGACTTTAAGAGTACAAAATCTGAAATACCATTTGTTTTAGGCAAGGGAATATATGGAAACAATGTTGTAGCCGACATGGCTGATGCTCCTCACCTACTTGTTGCAGGTACTACTGGAAGCGGAAAAAGTGTATGTCTTTCTACTATAATACTTTCACTTTTATTTAAGTTTAGACCTGATGAACTTAAGTTTCTTTTTATTGATAAAAAACGTGTTGAACTTTCAATTTATAATGGAATCCCTCACCTTATGTCACCTGTAGTGTCTGATGATAAAAAGGCAACTGTTGTACTTAGACATATAGTAGAAATAATGGAACGTAGATATGAAAGAATGGAAAAGTTTTTTGTACGTAATGTAAAAGCATATAATGAAAAAGTAAGACAGCTTCTAAAAAATGGAGAGCATGATTTTGAAGGAGAGCCTTTAGAATTATTCCCATACATAGTTTTAGTAATAGATGAATTACATAATTTAATGGTTGTGGCATCAAAAGAGGTTGAGGACTTAATTTCACGCCTTGCTGGAATGAGTCGTGCTGTTGGAATACATATAATAATAGCAACACAAAGGCCATCAGCCGACGTTGTTACAGGAGTAATTAAAGCAAACCTACCTACAAGAATAGCGTTCCAAGTTCCTAACAAAACGAACTCAAGAATTATAATCGACATGGCAGGGGCTGAACAACTTCTAGGTAAAGGGGACGCATTATTTTGCTCTTCAGGAACACAAATGCCCGACCGTGTTCAAGCCGCTTTTGTTTCTGATGACGAGGTTAAAAAAGTTGTAGACTTTTTAGCAGGTCAAATGCCTTCTCTATTCGATGAGTCTTTAATACATGCACTTGAAAAAAATGATAATGATGATAAGAATAATTCTGAAGAGGATATACTTGATGAAGAGCTTTGGGATGATGCTATAAATGTAATTTCAAGAACTGGAAAAGCTAGTGCATCATTTTTACAAAGAAAATTAAAAATAGGATATAACAGAGCTGCACGCATAATAGACCTTATGGAGCAACAAGGTTTGGTTGGGCCTGAAAATGGTAGCAAGCCACGTGAAGTTTTTATAAACACCTACGAATAAGTTTATGCTTTTTTAAGTGATGCCAAAAATGCAATTGACAAATATATTAAAGTTGCTACAATTGCCGCAATCATATTAGCCATTGTAGAGCCTGTTGCCAAAATGCTATTTAATATAGGTACAATTAAAAGAGATGAAAGCGACATTAAAGAAAATCCTAAAGAAAAATCTTTTAATGCAGGTGTCGCATATTCACTATCACATATTCTTAAAAGAGTAATGCCTGTAATTAAAACACCAGTCGCAGCCCCCCATGATATTATTGCCCTTTCAAATATATAATCCTTAAAACATAATTTACTAAAATTAAATATTATAAAATAAGTTACAATAAACCCAAGCGTCATCATAACAGTTAAAGGAAGTGTATATTGTAGAACTGCTTTAAGCGGAAGGCTTGTTATCGCAGAAACTATTGCGAAGTCCGACATTGCCCCTGTAATTCTTGCTTTAACTTTTGAGTCTATCATCCAATCAAGATTCATTTTTTGCATGATAAAGTTTACAATAAACATTATTATCATTGAATAAGTCCAAATTGGTAAAACTTTAAGCCCTATTATATTAGTTTTGTTTACAAGCGAAATCACAAAATATGCAATTCCACACACAGTAAATATAATAGCTAAATGAAATGCTATTGTTTCAATTGAGCTACTCATAAATGTTTCTCGCCCTAAGCTCTTCTGTTTTTCTATGTCTTTACTAAACCCTTGTTTTATATCATTTGGAATCTCGCTTGCATTTTTAAGGACTGCTGTTTTTTTATTTCGTATAGCTATGTTTATAAATATTATTCCAAAAACCATACCACCTATAAGCCCAACAGTTGCTGTCGTCATTGCGATGCCTTGAGAAATATTCCAATATGGCATTCCAAAGCCTTCAAGTAATTTACCTGTAGCAGCAGCAAGCCCATGACCTCCCGCAAAACCTGCAGAAAGCTCATAACCAAAAGTTCTATAAAGTTCAATATTAGGATTAACATGAGTGAAAAAAATGTTTGTAGCATAGCCCACTGTCGACTGTGCCATGCTCGCACCCATAAATATTCCAAACGATATTAAAATGTTTGGCATAAAAAATGCACCTTGTTTTTTTCCACCAAAGCTCATACCCAGTGGAATGGCAGCAAATATTGGTATAATGAAAACACCGGGCAAAATTGAATATGTTTTTACCCAATCACTTGGAATAGGGATTATATTTGTTTCTACTATTATAAGCCCTATAAATCCACCTATAACTGATGCTGGTAAAAATAAGTTTTGAAATAGTTTTACTTTGGCACGTAAAAACATACCAAGTAATAATAAAAATGATAAAAAAGATAGGCTTTTAAGTAGTTCTGTAAATAATGCAGAAGTCATATCTTTTTGCTTTTCCTTAAAATAATATATTGTTCGCCTATACTACACTATTTTTATTTTTAATATAAGTGTTTGCAGTATAATATTATATATCTAGAGTTTAATCATATCCACAAATAAGACTTTGACAAAATGCTTATTTTTGATATAATTAGGATAGTATATTTTTGAGGTAATAATGCGTTTAAGACAAATCATAATACTCTTGCTACTTACAATAAACACAGTCTTGATATATGGCTTTGGTGGAAAACCTATTCCTATTCAAGATGTAAGAATGCGCTACACCTATGACAATGAATCGAAAGTTAACTTATTTCTATATGACAACATAAGTGGCAATACTAACTTTGACTATCTTTCTTATGCGATACCTGACACAATCGGAAATCAAATAGAATACAATAAAACAATATCCATTTCAGAAAGTAATATAACACTTACACAAATGAACAAAGAATCTATTTATGATGTAGAAATACTTACCTTAAGCAATATGACATACTCAACGCTTTCTGGCACTAATGCTGATGGAACTGTAGCTATTAAAACAAATATTATATATACCTCATACACTAATTGGGGTGATATTAAAAGCAATGTTAGAGTTATAACACCAAAAAGTAAAAGGTTTAGACTAGAGAAAGATGAATCACTTTATAATTATAATGGGGAAGAGGTTATTTTATTTGGAACAACTAATTTTTCAAAAATAGCAAATGTAGGGGAAATGTATTATCAATATAATGGAGACGATATTGAACAATATATATTTTCTAATGATATTGATATCGCAATATATGGGACTATTGATTATAAAAGACCAAATATAGTCATAACAACCTATATAGCACATGTTGATACAGGAAAAATATCATCATATAGAATATCTATCTTTGAACCAGATATAGATAGTGAAATAGCAAGCTACTCTTTTGAAATAGCCAATAGTATAACCGACTTACCAAAAACAGGTATTGTAGCCATAAAAGCAAGACCTCTTGACTCTTTTGTATATGTTAATGATAGCTTTATAGGTAAAAGCACAGAAGAAGGTTTAATTTATATTCCGTCACTTACAAAAGGCAAACACAGAGTAACAGTTAGAAAAGAATCATATAAACCATTCGATTATATGGTAGACTTTAAAAAGGAAAGTGAGGATATATTTTTAGATATTAAGCTTAAAACAGCAAGTAATTTAGGGCATATTGCAATGACTGTTCCTGATGGGACAAACAGCTCTGTTATAATAAATGGTATAAAAGAAGCTCCTACCAATTTTATAGAGAAATATATGCCATTTGGAGAGTATTCTCTTAAAGTGCTTAATACAAATTATGTAGATTACTATGGGATATTTACACTAGACTCTACAAACATGTTTGCCTTCACTCCAACTATGAAACTTATACAAGAACCTACTTGGGCAGACAACATATTTAGAAATTATGAACGTAATACAAAAATATTCTTAGGGCTAACTATAGCAGCATCTCTCGCATCACTTGGAACTTATATATATGCTGGTGAGATTTTTGACTCTACACTTGTATCATATCTTAATGACAATGAAAATGTTATAAATCCTCCTCCCATAAACTTAAAGCAATACAATACAGCTATTAATGTATACTGGGCAGGACTTAGTATAAGTATAGCTTTAGCTTTAACTACAGGAATTTATTATATGCTTTGGGTAGGAGAAGATGATTTCTTTGTTGAAAATATAGCTATAAATGCAGGCCCCGGTGGTGGATATATTACTTGGGCAAAAAAGTTTTAAAAGTAACTATAAAAAATAAAGTGGAGCTATAAGCCGTATTTTGTATTTGATAAACATTTATCTGTGAATTATATCACTATAATCCTTATAGCGATCTACCTGAGACTTTGAAAAGGGTAATCTATAACGTCTCTATTTGATCTTGCCTCTCATGGGGTTTGCACTGCCATGTCTGTTGCCAGCCATGCGGTATGCTCTTACCACACCATTTCACCCTTACCACTCATATTTACATATATGTGGCGGTATACTTTCTGTTGCACTTTCCGTAAGCCTTTTTCAAAGCCTCCAAGCCGTTAGCTTGCATGAATCCCTTTAGAGGTACGGACTTTCCTCAGTATAATTAAATTATATACTGCGTTTATCTGCTCCACTTATACCAATATAATAAGTTAAAAAGATTAAAAGTCAATATTGCAATTTAAATATAAATAGAATAACATGCAAGCTACTCTATTCACTTTATTATGGGAGAAAAACATCTATGGACTTAGTTATACATATTGGTATTTTTGTACTTGGCATAGTGTTGTTATATTTCGGTGGTGTCTTGATAGTTGAAGGTAGTGTACAAATTGCTAGAAAACTTAATATTCCTCTAATTATAATAGGTCTTACTGTTGTATCAATGGGTACATCTATGCCCGAATTATTTGTAAGTTTATCGGCATCCATGAAAGGTTCAAATACTATAGCACTTGGAAATGTTATTGGTAGCAATATTTTTAATATAGTCTTTGTATTAGGTGTATCATGCTTTTTTATGCCACTTAGATGTGGAAAAAAGTCATTTGATATTTCAATGATTACTATGTTTGTACTATACATAATGACTACTATAATGATATTTGTAATAGGTTCTGACATTAAACAAATATCTACACTTGAAGGTGTTATGCTATTCCTTGTTTTAGGCATATATATATTCTTATTAAACAGGCTAGCATTAGAGCATAAAGATGAAGCTTTAGATATAGAAAAGCAAGTTGTAGAAGTTCAAAAAAAAGAAAGTTTAATAATATCTATAATCAAAATTATTATATCAATAATATGTTTAGGATTTGGTGCTAACCTTTTCATAGATGGTTCAATTAGCATATTCTCTAGGTTTATAAACGAACACGTCATAGGAATTATTGTCGTTGCTGTTGGAACAAGCATACCTGAACTTGTAACATCAGTAATTGCCGCATATAAAAAAGAATCTGACATATCAGTTGGAAACATTGTTGGAAGCAACATTTTTAATGTAGGTGCGGTTTTAGGAATCTCTGCTATTGTTACTGATATACAACTAGAAAATGTACAACGCTACACTATAGATTTCTTTATTATGTTTTTAAGCGGTATACTACTTTATCTGTTTATGGCAAAAAATAGACCCCTAAAAAAATGGCATGGTGGTACTTTCCTTTTAATATATGTAGTCTATGTAATTATACTTGTTAATACTGGACGTGCTTAAAAATTTTATTTTTTATATAATATCTATAATTATACTAAGCATAGCTTTAAAATTTCACTTATAATATGATATTACTTTTCTTTTAATAACAAACCACAACTTAAATTAAAAAAATAGCAGTCTATAGACAATAATAATCTATAAACTGCTATTTAGTGTCTCTAAATTATAACTTTATTTAGGCTCTATTATAATTCTATATCCTCTATCAAATCCAAATACCTCACTGTTATACATCTCATGTGCCTTTGTTGGAGGAAGTGAATACTCACCGGGTGTCGCCGCCCTAACCACGAAGTTATATTCATACTCACCTTTAGACATCATGTCGGCAAATAGTAGAACTTTATCTGTGTAAGTTTCTGTGTGATTAAAAGCATAACTACCACCTGTTGCCTCACTTACTTCAGATGACTCGGTAACAAACGAGGCATTAAGTATGCGAAGTCCTGCCGCTATTGGTATTTCTACTACACTAAACCTACGCTCATAAGGAACATTTACTTTAACTGTTACAATATATTCTTCACCTTGTTTCAAAGTGTCAGAAGTCAGGTCTAATTTTTTGCCGTCTTTTGTAGTAAGGTATCTTTCGACCTTATACCCAGCATCACGAGCAACAGGATTTTCAAGCATAGTATAATCAACTTTAATACCGTAATATACTCTACCCGCTCCGTCTTTTGTGATGTTAATTCTGTCAAAGCCCTCTTTGTCATCATTATTAGTTTCTATATCGCTGAAACTAAACTTACTTTCGACACCTTTGTCTTTTCTACTACTAAACACAGCATCAAGTAATAATTTATTTTCAAGCATAATAGTCGACTTAAAGTCAGGAGGAACACTTTCATACTTTTTATAATATCTATTAACAGCCGCAAAAACTGTTACATTATCTTGAGTATTTAAGTATATGCCATTTTTCTTAGCATTAAGCAACCAACGCATAACCTTTTCATTAAGCTCACTATCATACCCTACTTCAATTAGAGCATCAAGTGCCAAAGCTGTTTCACGAACAGAGCTTGAGTGTATCCATGAAAGTGATGCGTACTCACTTGAAAGCTCATAATGAGCTGTGTTTGGGTCTTCTTTTATTGAATTTAATACGTAGCCTTGAACAACTTCAAATTTATCTTTATCATAATCAGCATAATACATTGAACGCATAAGGTTTATTAAAGCATAAAAAGGAAGTGTACCTGCGTTTCTGTAAAGTCTTTCTATAACAGTTTTATTTACAATACCGTTTTCAGATAAAACAGCTGACGCATAAGCCAATGACGCTAAGTTTATGTACTCATTATTATGGAAATATGGGCTATTACCAAAGTCTTTAGTAACATTATTACGCACATAATTTAATGCTTTATTAAATGACTCAGTATTCACAGCATATCCCGCTTTATATGCCTTTGTGAGAGCATCTAATGCGTAAACTGTAAGCCAAGGAGATGCCCAACTTTTACTTGTATAATATGCGAAACTTCCATTGTCTAGCTGATACTGAGGAACAATATTAAGTATATTACTTACAACAGTATTCATATATTCTTTTGTATAGCCTGCAATTTCCATGTCGGCTATAATATCACTTGAAGTTATAAGCGGATATATTCGTGATAATTGTTGCTCTAAACAAAGATAAGGATAAGTAACAAGATAATCAAGAGCAAATGTTGTCTCACTAAATATACTCTGAGATAAATAAGATTCTAGGCTTCCACTACCTTCAATTATTTCACTTAAATCAGGCAACTTCATAGGTATACTAGCAGTGTCATTTGTAGTACTCGAGAACACTGCAAAAGTTTCTACTGCATTTGGAGGAAAATTAACTTCAAAAGTTTTTTCAAACGCATCTCTGTAAGTGTCGCCTTTGCCTGAAACACTAATACCCTCTGCGAGTATTCTAACACTAGCCTCACCAACATTAGTTGCCGTGAAATTAAATCTTATTTCTTTAGATTCACCTTTTGGAATAGTAACACGCTCTACATTATTCTCTAAACTTAAGTTAGAATAAACAGCATTAAGTGTAACTTCAAGGTCTTCACTAGAATAATTATATAAAGTAGCCCCCGCACTAAACTTATCCCCTATAATTGAAAACTCTGGCAATGTTGCCATAAGCATAAGATTTTTCTTAACAATAATATTAGTTTTAGATGCCCCAAAAAGCTCATCTTTTGAAACGGCTGATGCCATTATTCTAAATGTAGTGATATTATCAGGAAGCTTAAATGATACTTTAGCATAACCTTTTTCATCAGTAATAAGCTGTCCATTATAATATGCTGTTGTTAGGAAATTTTTTCTAATATTAAAAACATCAGCATCAAGCATGTCATTAGCCATACTTGACTCCATTATAACTCCGTCACCACCAGCAACTTCGCCCTTCTCCCCATAGTTTCTTTGACCTATTAAGTGTAGTCTTGTGTCAGCAGTTGTAACCCCAAGCATTCGAGTTGAATAAAATGTGCTGAACCAATTTGGAGTTTTATAGCCTATAAGGTTAAGCACTCCTAGGTCAACAACACTAAACATAATCTCGCCTTGAGTTTCTTTATTTTTAGCATCCTTCACAAACACCTCAACTGTAATGTCATCACCCGGTTCATATTCATCACTTGAAGGAATAACTTCAACATTAAGTTTTTTGTCATTAGCAGGAATGTTTATACTAGCATAACCTATCTTAAAGCCCGGCATTCCCTCATCTACACCATAATTAGTGTAACTTTCGTCCTCAACTCGTCCCTTAATAAGAGCAACACCCACATATACGTTAGGAGCATAATAGTCTTCTATAGGAATCTCTATTAATGCGGTACTTTCATTTACTTCCATTACAAACCTGTCTATTACAAACTCTCTTTCAATTGTAATTAAAGCTGTAGCCGATTCATAAGGATTTTTAAGCATTACTTTAGCAGTTTCACCAATTTCATATTCTTCTTTTTCAAGTATAAGCTCAAGCAAATCGTCATCATACATTGCCCAAGGCACATAATCGCCACCAAGCACATACATATACTCGTCAGCTCTCACTTGCCTATTCTTGTCATCAACTCCTTTAACTGTAACAAAATAAAGCCCAGCCTCTTTAGGAGTAAACTCGAACTCAACAGGTTTATCTTCTGTTATAATAGTAGCATTTGTTATAACTGTGTCAACTTGCTTACTTTCCCACTCAAATCTGCCACCAGTAATCGCTCTCTTCACAGATTCCCAATGCCTACGTATAAGCGTAACATTAGCTTCCTTACCAGCAAGCCTTATTCCATCAGCATCAGTTGCAACTATTTCTATTTTTGAAGCCTCATCAGTATCTAGGAAATAACCATCTCTTCTAAGACCAAAATAATAATCGCTACCATGAACCAAAATAGATTTTGAAGCTGACACACGCTGTGAATCCTCTCCATCTATTGTTGCCTCAATTGTAACATTTGCTGAATGAAGAGATTTACTTGTATTCATTTTTGTCAAAAGCGAGAACTCACCATCCTCATTCAGAGTGCTAACACCTGAACTAAGTCTCGTGTAATAATCGCTGTAATATTCGTCTTCAAACCAGCGTAAACTTGTGAATCTGAAGCCTGTATTATTTGGTGGTGTATAATATGTTTCTCTAAGTGAAACGTCATAATTAACCGTATTTGAAACCATAGGCTCCCCAAACAAATACCAACCCGACAATTTTGTCATTAAGTCGTCATTTAAATAGTATTTTTTGTTTTCAGCCCAAATTCGTGTCTCAAACTCAAGTGGCTTAAACACATCTACTCTGAAGTTTTGATAAATTGAATCATCTTCATATGTCGCCCTAACAGTATAATAACCTGTAGGTGCATCACTTGAAATGTCATGATTAATTAAAAATGAACCAAACTCATTTATTTCTGTTGTGCCTGCAAGTATTTCATCATCTCTACTATCTGTAATTGTGTAAGATATACTAGTAGAGGCATTTGGTACTATTAACTTACCATTTCTTGACTCTCTTATAACACCCTTAATATGAACAGTTTCACCGGGCTTATATATACCCCTCTCTGTGAACATTGACGCCATATAATTATCATCTTCTTGATACTCATCATAATTTATATTCATACGCCAAGGAGATATTCCTGTTCCCCAATCACTGTGAAGAAATGCTATGTCGTCCCCTTTTTCTACAATAACCCACTGTCGAGGAGGATTCCATTTACTATATCTAGGCATATTGCTATTTCTGAACCCAGCAGTTGTAGCTATTCCATTTTTATCTGTTTTAGCAGTCGCAATAACATTATTATAATCATCTCTGACTTCAACATTAGCACCACTCACAGGTCGCCCTGTTTTAAGGTCTGTTACAAAAATAGTGTTAGAATCGCCCGCAAACTTACCTGTAACCCCCATGTCTGTAACTTGAATATATGTATCAGTTTCATAATCTCTATTATTATAGCCAACAGTAGTCTCAAGTCTCAATGAAAGAAGCCCGTATTTATTGTCATCTAAATAGTCATCAAGATACATTGGCACAAGCATATATCTATTATCTACAATATTAGGAGCATATACACCTGTTTTTGAATATTCTTTTAAATATCCATATTTATTTAAATAGCTACTCATCTTGCTATTATCTCTACTATACCAAATATCCCCTGTAATGAAGAGATAAGGAATAATTTCGTCTTTTTTCAAATGTCTCGACTTTACAATTATTTCATTTGGATTAATTACTGTTAAAGGTAATTTTCGACCCTCATAAGCCTCAACAACACCAAGACCACTTGGAATATTAATCCAAGTGTCATAATCGCTAACAGATACGTATATGTACCTGTCTGTTGCTAGCACTTGACCATATATGTCTTCAAGCCCTTTCTTAATTTTAATTGTGTAATCAACATTAGGCTCGAACGGAACACTTCTAACCGACATGTAGCGAGTGTCATAGTCGCTTCTCTCTTCCAAAGATGATAAATTAACCTCTGGTGTAATTTCTAAATGCTCAAAGAAATCAACTGTATTAACCTCAGTTGTAAACTCAATACCAACTGAATTAGGGTTATGACTCGCACTCATTGTGTGACGAGTATTTGAAGTCATATCAAAATATGGGTAAATATAGAACCTTACTGATGATGAGGACATTGTACCTACGTCACCAACCAATGGAAGCATCTCATCATCCATAACCACCACAATATTAGAATCTATATCAAACATACTTTTAGGAGTAACCACTAAAACACTTTCAAGTGTATACTCTCTTGTCTCCCAGCTTCTTAAATCATTTGTTTTAGCATAACGCACATCAAACTCTACAGGAGACGAGTTTTCGAGTATTGTAATTTTTCGCTTAGCGTCTCTAATAGACATTGGCATACTAAAATATAAAACAATATCTGTGTCACGTATAACATACCCTCTATCATTATAGGGGCTACTTTTCACAAATGTTGGTCTTAAAGTATTAAACTCCCATGTATAGTCTTTTTCAAGTTTATTACCACTCACAATGCTTTTAAGACCTTTTTTTAATGTCGCCTTTATTGTTGTTGCAGGTGGGAATGGCTCACTTGGTATAAACTTAAGTGTTCTTGTTGATATGAATCTATATTCACCCTCAATATCAACATTAAAGCTTAAATAGTCCTCTGTAACCTCATGGTTTGACCCAAAAGGTATTATATCTTCATTAAATGTTATTACAATTTCACTATAGCTGTCTCTGTCCAGAGTTTCACCTAGAGGAGTTACTTTACTAACTCTTATGCTTTCTCCAAACAAAATAGAAGTCATACAAAAAAATATAACACAAAATAAAATACGTTTCATAATATAAATATCCTTAAAAGAAATTCTC
>CAMRCO010000040.1 GCA_947040945.1 uncultured Spirochaetia bacterium | reverse complement strand
AACCTTGAAAAACTTGGATTTTAAAATACAATTGAGTATTATCTACCAATAAGGAATTGTGTGCTATGAAAAGAGTTTGGACACTAGGTGAGTTTTATTATAATATAGAAATAGCCCAGTCTGGAAAAATTAAAAAAGAGTGGGCTGACAATAATAACAAGATATTAACAAAAGTTCCCACACATATAAAAAAAGAGTTTGCCACTGAACTTGAAAATATAGCTGACATTATAAAGCAAATTGAAAAAACCATAAAAACACAAAAGTCTCGTATTGACAAATTGTTCCGTGTTAATAGATTTATGAGTTATGAGCATTTTGAAAAGTACTATATTAATCATCCACTTATGTTTTTTTTTGGAAGCAGTTTAATATGGAATTTCCATTATGATGACAATGTTATAAGTGTAATGTATTTTAATGGCGTTTGGAAAAATGAAAAAAATGAAACTATAATCACAAATAATTTAAGAGAAGTCAGTTTATGGCATCCAATAAATAGCTCGATAGAGTCCATAAAAAATTGGAGACGCATTTTAGAAGAAAGCAAAATAATGCAACCCATAAAACAAGCTTTCAGAGAAATCTATATTGTTACTGATGCTGAACTTAAAACAAAAACGTATAGCGATAGAATGTCGGCTCACATATTAAAACAGTATCAAGTAAACAAACTTCTTAAATTACGTGATTGGCACTACTCACTTATAGGCTGTTTTTACGAGAGCCCTGATGAGAAAACAGCAAAACTTAATATTAAAGACAAAAATATAAGGGCTGAGCTTACAATAAAAAAAATAGACTCAGACAGCACCATCGGAAACAATTTAATATATGACTATGTTCTTACTGATAGTTTAAGTTTTTATGACACTATAGACGAAAAAATTATTGAACTTGAAAATGTTGATAAAGTTCTGTTTAGCGAAATTATGCGAGATGTTGATTTATTTGTTGGAGTTGCAAGTATTGGAAATGACCCTAACTTTCAGTACAATAACGAAGAGGAGCGAGAGTATTGGAATAATTATTCTTTTGGCTCTTTATCTGAAATTGCCAAAACAAGAAAAAACGTACTTGAGTCTATTATACCTAAACTTAAAATAAGTGATGTTTGTAAAATAGATGGCAAATTTTTAATTGTAAAAGGGACAATAAGAACATATAAAATACACATAGGAAGTGGCAATATACTTATGGAGCCCAATGATGAATATTTATGCATAGTAGAGGACAATACCAAAAGAGACCCAACTCAAAAACTATTTATTCCATTTGAGTGTGATAAAGGAGTTTCACTTATACTCTCTAAAGCATTTTTACTAGCAAATGACAATATGATAGAAGACTCCACTATATTAAGTCAAATAAGAATAGACTAAGATTCATCTCCAATTTTTTTGTCTATCAGAAGTCCAATACCTGATAAATCGCCTTCTTTCATTAAATAATTAAATCCTGATATAAAATAATAAACCTCAGTAAGAGCTTGCAGGACAGTGTAGCCCTCTGTACGTTTTTTTGCACCCACAAGAGCATTAGTAGGTTTTATTATATCAATAGGATTTGATATTATTCTTTCTCTTTCTTCTTTAGACAAAAGTAAATCATCCAAATTAGTTTTTAATGGAGCAACTATATTATCACATATAACCCTTATATTTTTAGCGAGATATCTCATTTGTAGTCTTTTATCATTAAGCATAGAAGTACGTTGTTCAATACGCATATCCTTATCATATTCTATTTTGTGTATATCAAGTACTATATTGCTATACTCTTTAAGCTTCATATTCATATCTGTAATATTAGCTACAATATCTGAAAACTTTCCATGATAATCAATTCTAATATTATCAGCATAAATTATATTATATTTAACTTTATTAGAAGAAAACAAATCACTATATTCATTATCTAGTATATTAAGAAGAAGACCCATCTTATATACTTTATCATCAGGATTTAAACTTTTCAGTGAATCATCATCTAATATTTTATTATTATTTTTATACTCTTCTATCAATTTATTAACTAGTTTAAGACCAACAGCAACTACTTTTTTCTTCTTTTTATCTTCTTCAGTTTCTTCGACAAACTCTTCTGCTATATTTTCTTGATGACGCTCTTCTCTAATCTTTTCTTTTTCAAGTATAGTATTTTTTTCTTTTTCTGCTTTAAAAAATCCTAAAGTATCTTTTTCAGATATATCTAAAAAATTACTTAGTTTTTCATTTGAGCTAAAATCTTCTTTTGATATATACATTAAAAGAGATAAAAGTTTAGGATAAAACTTATCATAAACTAAATCTAGATTTCTAGATAATCTTGTCTGAGTAAGAGTAGTTATAGATTTAGATATATTATTTAAATTTCCATAAACATTTAGTGTATCATTTAAAAGTGCTTTAAGCCTATTTCTATACATATTTATTATATAGAGGGGCTTAACGATAGCTTTAATATCATTAGCATAATGTTTACATTCAGGCACAAAATTATTATCTCTATATGCTCTTGTAATTTTATCATATATATTTTCATTATATATAGCTTTAACTCTTTCAATCAGCTCTAAATCATCCACATTTTTAAACTTACTTATAATAGTATTTCTTTTAGCGACAGTTTCTTCAGTATAATTTGATATAGGATTTAGCATATTAAATATCGAAATATCAATTTCAAGGAAAGCAGGAATAACAGATAATTGAATATACTTAATAAAAGCAACATTAATACTTTTACCTGTAAAGTTTATTACCCCATTAGAATAAGCATTAAACCATAAATGGAACCTTATAGAAAAACTAACCTTTTTGTTTTTTTCTTTTATAGAATTAGAAATTTTTTTTAGAGTTTCATTTTCTCTATTAGGCATTCTTTCTCTTGTAGTTTCTACACTACTGACTTTTCCTTGTGTTTGTTTAGAGGTCGATTTAGTACTAAAAATATCATCCTTTTCAGCAACAACCTTCCCTCCCTTATCTACAAACTTGTCAAAAAGATCTTTTCTCCTATTAGATTCTAATGCATCAATGTCAAGTCTTTTCCTAGTATCATCCAATTTTTTACTCATTTCAAATTCCTCGCTATCAGAAAATAGATAAACATTCTTTATTTTTTATGTACCAAAGTAGCAGACCCTTGAGATGTCGCCATAGTTGTAATAGACGCTATTTGAACATGCTTAGGTCTTGTTAAAACATACTCTATATTAGAAGCTATGTCATCAGATAACAATGCTTCAAAACCTTCATAAATAGAGTCAGCTTTAGCCTTATCCCCTTTAAATCTTACAGTAGAAAACTCAGTATCAACTAAACCCGGTTTTATATTTGAAACACGAATAGGGGTATGCATAACCTCAATTCTAATACAATCAGAAAACATTTCTACAAAACTTTTTGTGGCACAATAAACAGCACCACCTGCATAAGGTGTGTCAGAGGCAACAGAGCCTATATTAACAATAAAAGAATTATCACTTTTAAGTAAAATTGGCATAATAATTTTAGTAAGTGTTATAAGTCCTTCACAATTTACATGAATCATTTGAATAGAATCACCTAACTCTGCATCAGAATATGCATCTTTATATAAAGCAAGACCTGCATTATTTATTAATATGTCAATATTTCTAAACTTTTCACTTAAGTTATTTACTATATTAACAATACTTTCTTTTTTACTCATATCAAGTTCGACAGCACAGACATCAACACTATATTTGTTTTTTAATTCGGTAGCCAAATTATTAAGTCTATCGATTCGCCTAGCACATAGTATAAGATTAACACCATGAGAAGCAAGCATCTTTGATGTAGCCTCTCCTATACCAGAACTTGCTCCTGTTACCAAAGCGACTTTCCCTTTCAAATCTGCCATAAACATAAAGCCACTCCCTATTATAAATATTATGTATTGTATATTATATACATATATTTTCAACTTTTTTTTATTTGATTTAAGCAAATATAAATATATTAATAGGGATTAAAATTGTTTTAAGCTATTTTTCTAAAATGTATCGCCCCAAAGTTTGTCCACATTCATACATGCTTTTTAAGTCAGACTCTGTTGGCACATAATTTACTTGTTTGGCATCAAGAGGAAATTCCCAGTCTTTAAGAGTCCTTAAAACTTTGTCTACGTTTTTAACTCCTTCCCCACTCCAACCATGACTTCCAAAAGCAAAACCTACTCTACCCTCTGGCTTAAGTCCTTTCATATATGTAAGAAAGCTTGAAACTGTGGGCATATAATCATTATTTAATGTAGGAGTACCTATTATTATTAATGAAGCGTCAAGAATATCGGTCATAACGTTCGATATATGGCAATATGACAAACTTCTAATCTCTACCCTAACACCAACATTATCAAGCCCACGCTCTAATTGACTCGCCATATTCTCAGTCGACTTCCACATACTGTCATATACTATTACAGCTTTTTTCGGGTCAAGCGTATTTGTCATCCACTTAGTGTATTCGCTTAGTAAGTCGTCAATATACTTTCTAAACATTATCCCATGAGCAGGACAAATATATTTAATTTCATTAGGTTCTATTGCTCTTTTTATGAAGTTCTCTACTTTAGCACCATAAGGCAAAACTATATTTGCATAATATTTTGCTAATTGATGAAAAAGCATACTGTGAGGATACTCATCATCCCATCTAAACCCACTTGCTATATGTTGCCCAAAAGCATCATTTGAAAATAATATTTTTTCCTCTTCAAGATATACTGCCATATTATCAGGCCAATGTATCATTTGCTGTAAATAAAACTTTAAATTATATTTACCTGTGTTTAATACCATACCCTCATGACATTCTTCTATGTCTGTTATGTTATGAAAATGTTTTTTAAGACCTTTCACACCATTAGGGCTTGCTATAAGTTTAGCATTTTTAGCAACAGCTAAAAGTTTTGGTATAGCACCTGAATGATCCATTTCAGAATGTGCAGAAATAATATAATCAATTTTACTTGGGTCTACTATTTCTGTAATTCTTTCCATCATTTCTTCAAACAAATGATCTTTAACTGTATCAATTAAAGTAATTTTCTCATCTATAATTAAGTAAGCATTGTATGATGAGCCTTCTTCTGTTTGATAACCATGAAAGTTTCTAAGGCTCCAATCAACACCACCAACCCAATAGATATTAGGAACTATTTCAGTCATAATTTTTTCCTTATTATAAAAAAACTAAGCGACAATACTAAATTGATCTTTTCCAACACCACATTCTGGGCAAGTCCAATCATCCGCTAAGTCTTTAAATGCTACATTGTTGTTTTCTGCAGGATCATATATATATCCACAAACATCACAAATATATTTTTCCATAAATAAAATCTCCCTTTTACAAATATTTACTATTAGTCTATAAGAGATAAAAAAAATGTCAACAGAATTAATAACGAATAATTAATATAAAAAGCGTGTTTTAGTCTGGATATAATGTAGTGCTCCCATATATCTCAAGTTATTTTCACACATAAAATCATTGACTTTTTCATATTTCTTTATACCATACAGTGATACTTTTAAAAGGCTTATAAATGGACTTAGAAAACAACACAAATGATCAATTAACATCTCAATTAAAAGATGCAGTAGGTGCTGCGATTAATGTTATAAGTGCTATAAAAAAAGAAATATCTAATGTTATAGTTGGTCAAAATAACATGATAGACAAAATGATTATAGGCATTATTTCAGATGGACATATACTTTTAGAGGGAGTGCCTGGTTTAGCTAAAACGCTTGCTGTAAAAACATTAGCATCCACAGTTGACGCTGAGTTTAAAAGAATACAGTTTACTCCCGATTTACTTCCAGCAGATATTATAGGAACTGAAATATATGAAATGAAAAGCTCAACTTTCATAGCTAAAAAAGGCCCAATATTCGCCAATATTATTTTAGCAGATGAGATTAACCGAGCTCCTGCAAAAGTTCAGTCAGCATTACTTGAAGCTATGGAAGAACATCAAATTACTATAGGAAATGAAACATATAGGCTTGACAAAATATTCTTGGTTCTTGCAACTCAAAACCCAATAGAGCAAGAAGGAACATATCCATTACCTGAAGCACAAGTAGACAGATTTATGCTTAAGGTTATGATCGATTACCCCACTCATTTGGAAGAGAGAGACATTATAAAGCAGATGACAACTAAGTCTACTAAAGTGTCTAACAAAATTACAACTATTGAAACAATTGAAAAACTTAGACTACTTTCAAGCCAAATATATATGGAAGACAGACTAATTGAATATATTGTAAACATACTTAATGCTACAAGAACGCCTGAAAAATATAAACTAAACAAAGACCTTATAGAACACGGGGCATCTCCTCGTGCAGGCATTTATCTCACTAAGGGATCGAAAGCTTATGCTTTAATGCAAGGACGTAATTTTGTTATACCTGATGACATAAAAGCTATAGCACATGAAGTACTCAGGCATAGAATAGCTTTAAGTTATGAGGCACAATCTGAAAATATTACAAGCGATATGATAATTGATGACATACTTGCGAATATAATTGTGCCATAAACATTTTACATTTATTCTAAAATAGGCTTTTTATATTTGATAATCTAATAAAACTAGGTTATAATTTGAACTGATAGGAAATTAATTACTTTTTAGGAGAAAACAATTATGATGGATTATTTCTATTATTCTTTTGGATACTGGTGGGTACTAATACCCGGTCTTTTACTTGGATTTATAGCTCAAGCTAAAATATCAGGAACATACAAAAAATACTCACGAGTTGCAAACAAAAAAGGTTTTACAGGAGCCGACACTGCGAAACATATACTACAAGCTTACAAAATAAATGATGTTCATGTAGAAATGGTTGGAGGGCACTTAACTGATCATTATGACCCAAGAAATCGAGTTTTAAGACTTTCTAATGCGGTTTATAATGGCGTTGATGTTGCAGCACTTGGAATAGCCGCTCATGAAGTTGGACATGCTATACAACATAATAAAGGATATGCCCCCTTAGTGCTTAGAAACAATTTTTATCCTGTATCTGCTTTAGGAAGTCAGTTCGGACCTATACTTGTTTTAATTGGGATAATTATAGGTGGTGCTGGAAGTTTTTCAAGCCTTGTAATGACTGCAGGAATTGTACTTTTCAGTTTCGCTGTATTATTTTCGATAATAACATTACCTGTAGAGTTTGACGCATCAAACAGAGCCATAAAAATATTAGACCAAGGTGGTTTTCTTGATGGAGAAGAGATTATTGGTGCTAAAAAAGTATTAAATGCAGCGGCTCTTACTTATGTAGCGGCGGCTCTTATGGCTGTACTTTCACTTGTAAGATTAATTCTTTTATCACAAAGACGCAACGACTAGTAAACATAATATTGACAAAATAAGTGCTTTATAATATACTCCTCTAAATGAACTGTTTATGGGGGGGTATATTATGCTTACACGATTTTTATGTTTATTATTATTACTTTCAACTCAAATAACTCTTTACTCACAAGACTTAGAAAGCACAAATATCAAGACTAATGGTTTTTCTTTTACAGCAGGATTTGACCTTATCGCTTACGGGCGAATGAGTGATTTAATAGAACAAACTGGAAATGAAGATACATTAGGGGTTTTACTTGATGCTAATTTACATTACATCAAATACTACAAATATGCAGGCATAGAAGCAAACTTTAAAGGCCGTGTATTTGAACCTCTTTCACATAAAGCAAGATTTTACGAAGATATGAATCCTCCATTATTTGAGTTTACAGAAATGAATGTAGCAGTCATAATGAAATATGGAACTATTCGAGTAGGTGTTCTTGAATCATACCTTAAAAACATACCCCAAGACTCATACTTCCCAACACTTTTTTACGCACACACAGTAAGTAAAAACAAAGTTACAATACTATCAGGCCCACGTGATATGCCAATAGGATATGGAACTCAATTTATACCAGCCTATGACACAGGACTTATGATTGAATTCCCTCTCTATGGTGCTTTTTTGGGCTTTGGAGTAGTTAATGGGGAGGAAGGTCTTGATGCTAACTCTTCAAAAGGACTTATGGCAAAACTAAGTTACAGTAATGACAACTTTAATGTTGGATTTGCAGGATATGTAACAGAAATAGGATCAGTTCCTATAAAAGAATATGGAGATAGTGTAAATGCATTCTTTTACTGGACAAGTGGAATTGATAGAAGGTTCACAGTAGGAATTGAAGGGTTTTGGTTTAGACATGGAATTAGAAATGATAATACTTCCTACACCCCTGAAAGCGTAGACCCAGATAATCCTGACAATACACATCACTATAAACCCGGGTATTTTACAGATTTCTCTATACAAACATTTTTAGATGGTGATCCATTCTATGCTATGAGTGGTTTCATATTTTTTGAGGCGAAAAAATTATGGAAATTTGACATACTTACACATGTTGGTGTTCATGACAATAATATTTATTCTGATAGCCAAGATGTATATCAATTAAAATATAGAGCTTTTTTAAGAATCACATTTAATGTAACAGATGACTTCAAGGTAATAGTTTCAGATACATTTACCTATGACCCTGTTTTTAAGAATAACAAACAATATTTTGAACTTGAAGATAGATATCAACTTGGTGTTATATCATATGATGAAGCTGGTGGTGCACACTATACAGTGGATAATGATTTTTATATTGGTGTAGTTTATACTTTTGGAACACAGAAAAAACCACCAAAAGACTATTAACTAAATTTACCATTTAGTAGCCTAAAATATATTTACTCCCAATTTTTGAGAGCAACCTTTACTGATCTACGCATCTCTTCACTAAAACTAGATGCGTATTTCTTAATATACATATGTTCAGCAAAATTTGTAGCTCCATCCATATAATTAATATTTTTATAATAATCACTAGAATACATATCTTCAAAATCTTCTAAAGTATGCTCTTTATATTTTTCATTAAATACAATATGTTTTTTATCATATCTAGGCAACATTTTTCTATTTTTTTGACCTTCAGTTGGATAGCCTAAACATAACATAGTTATAGGAAACGTATATTTAGGAAGGTTAAACATTTCTTTATGAATTTCATAATTTTCTATGATGTCGCCTATATAACAAGAACCTATACCAAGTGCTTCTGCTGCTATTACTGTAGTTTGTGCGGCAATCATAGTATCATTTATAGCCATAATAAAATCAGATTCTTTAGGAAGTGAAAGTCGTTTATTTGTATCAATCTTATCACAATTATAATACTTAAACAAATTAAACCATCTTTGATAATCTGCCACAAAAACTAGCACCCATGGCGACTTAGCTATGAATGGTTGATTATCACATGTTTTTACAAGTTTGTTTTTAGTCTCAATATTATCTATTTCGATAATAGAGTACATCATCATATTTCCAGCTGTTGGAGCTCTTAATGTAGCATTCAATATTTCTTCTTTTATAGTAAAGTCTATTTCTTTATCAAGGAAAGCACGTGTAGACTTTCTATTTTTTAGAAGGCTAATAATTTCATTATTCACTAATTATATGCTCTTGAAATTCCTGATCTCTTTATTGTTATAGGACCTATTTCATCTTCTTCATATATAAATACCATAGAATTTTTATCTCTATCTTTATCATATCCTATAATCCATTTATTTGATGCAGGTTCAAAAACGCCTACTTTAGTCCTAGAACTAGATTTGGTTTTTTCTAAAAAAACTTTTACATCATAAAATGTAAGAACAATTCCACTAGCACCTTGAATAGTCGCATTCTTAATATTCACCCTATTTGTATCAATAGAGTATTGTTTCAAATCTTCCGATGAAATATCTCTAATATCTTTATTTGTATTAAGTAGATAATAAAGCTTATTATCTTCCTCATAAACCTGTATCTCTTCATCCCCACCAAATGAATATCTTTTTATATTATCACCTATAACTTTATCATCTGTATCTGTTTTCAGACCATTAGACCCAGTCGTAATACATGAAAACAAAAAGAACGGCAATGACAAACAAAATATAGCCATAACATAAGTATGATTTTTCATAAATTAATCTCCAGCAAGTAACCTTTAATACTATAGCAAATATTTTTTATAAAAAAATATGCCCACTATATATTTCGGAAAATTAAAAAAATATATTAGTATTTAGTTTAAAAAAACACCCCCTATAAAAATAGAGGGTATTTATATAATACATTTGTAATAAGTCGATTACTAATTAACCTAAAAGTCTTAGAACAGACTGGTTCTTCATATTAGCATTAGCTAACATTGCAGTACTAGACTGTTGTAATATTTGTTCACGAGTATAATCTACCATAGATTTTGCCATATCAGCATCACGAATAATACTTTCGCTTGCGATAGTGTTTTCTGTAGCAACCATTAAGCTATTAACCATAGACTCCATACGATTTTGTGAAGCACCAAGGTTTGATCTTTGTGTAATAACCGTGTTTAGACCTTCATCAATTCTACCAATTGCTTGACTAGCAGCTTCTTGTGAAGAAACTGATATAGGAGTAGCTCCACCAACTTGTAAGTTAGCAGCAAGCATAGGTCCAATACTTATAGATATTTGTTGATCCATGTTAGCACCAATCTGGAATGACATAGGAGTTTGATTTTCAGCAGAAAATCTTCCTGTCAACATGTTCATTTTGTTGAACTCAGCATGTGAAGCAATACGATCAATTTCAGATACAAGTTGAGATACTTCTACTTGTATTAAAGCACGATCAGAATCGCTATAAATACCGTTAGCAGACTGTACAGACAGCTCACGCATTCTCTGCATAATATTTGTTGTCTCGTTTAAATAACCTTCTGCTGTCTGAATGAAAGAAATACCACTTTGAGCGTTTCTTGTTGCTTGCTGAAGACCTCTGTACTGTGAACGCATCTTTTCAGATACTGCAAGTCCAGAAGCATCATCTGCTGCTGTATTAATACGTAATCCGCTAGCTAACTTTCCAATAGTCTTTGTCATATCAGTATTATTGACATCCATAAGTCTATTAGCATTCAAAGCCGAAATGTTGTTGTTGATAATCATAACTACCCTCCATGAATAGTGAATAAAATTTTCGTATATCAAAAGCATTTAAATTAGAGTAGTTACTAGTTATCCCTAGCAAATAACCACTCAATGCCATCAATACTTCTGACTTAATAATACAATATTTCTTAAAAAAGTAAAGTCCTCAACATCGGAATTTTTATAAAAAAATTGAATTTTAGAGAATTTTAATTTTAAATTGTATCATATCTTTTAAGCATTTCTTTATAAAGAATCGAAATATAAACAAATAGCAAAATATAAACCACTATACCACTTGTTTATATTTTACAATTTAATTAATTTTTTGTTTTAATCACAAAATTGTTATGAGATTGCACTTGATAAATTATTTTTTTCATAATAGAATTATGCAATTCTTAGTGTTTACTTTGTTTTAGAAAATAGTTATGATAATCCATACTTACTAAAGCTAGAATTGATAGTGTTATCTCTATATTCTAGAAACACTATCAATTGAGATATTTAAGAGTTTTATTGTAAATTATTTGCTACATTAAATCATACTTAAACTAAGGAGTTATGATGCCCAAAAAGTTTGTAATTTGTTTTTTCTTTATCTTAAGTCTACAAATATTCACACAAGAAACTACTACTAATGAAACACTCGTAGTAGAAGAAACTAATACAGTAAAAATGCTGACATATGCTACGTATGTAGAAACAATAAGAGAACTTATACCTGAAATTAAAATAAATGCTGCCACTGTAACAAATGCTGAAAACGCACTATTATCAGCAGAAAGTGTAGGAGACGTTAACCTAAATGCTAAAGTTGGAGCAATAGGAAAAAAAGGTGGCTTTAATACTCTATCACCTACTACACCTATAGATGCACACGGTTTTAGAACATCAATCGGAGCAGGCAGTCTTATTCCATATAGTGGAACAAGATGGGATGCTTCATTCTCCCATGATAGTTTATTTGGTGCAGACAAATCAGGCTCATCATACAACCCAAGTCTTACACTGCAAGTTACACAACCTTTACTAAGAAATTTCTTTGGTGCACTTGATAAATATCCAATTAAAGACGCAGAATACTCTTTATCTATAGCAGAACTACAAAGAGAAACGCAAGACATTAGTGTTCTAACATCATACAAAAAAATGTATTATGAATGGATTATGTACAAAAAACTTGTTACATACCTAGAAGAGATGATTGAAAGCTCTAAAGACTTCGAAAATCAAATAAGAAGACGTTTACGAAACAATTTAGTTGATAATGATGTTTATCAAAATGCTATAAGACAAACTCTTAAATATGAGGATACATATAGTGATTATGTTATGAGACTAAATAATATAAAGAATGCTATAAATTATTTTATGCCAATTGATGACACAATTCCAGATGATACTGCTTGGGATGTTTTTTTAGAAATAGGAAAATCTCTAAAGGATATTGAGAAATTAGAGTTTAAGAATAGCATATATGGACAAATAGCATATCAAGAAAATCTTAGAGCAGAATATTTTTTAGACGCAATGAAAAACAATAGCCTACCTGATCTCGCATTTGTTGGAAGTGTAACTTTAGGCGGTGTTGATACAGATAATTACTTTAATTCATACGGGCAAATGACAAATGTCGACTATTTTGCAGGATTAAGTTTCTCCTATCCAATAGGAGGGCGTCAATATAAGGCGCAACTTAGAAATGCTGAAAATAGCCTTTATACTATAATGACGTCATACGAACAAGCTGACAGAGACTATACACTACAATTATCTACAATTATAAATAGATATAAGACATATCAAGTTATGCTTAATAGTAAAGCTGCACAAATTGCTGCTATAGAATCAAGAATGGATACACAACTTGTTAAGTTTAATCAGGGTAGATTAGAAATTGATGATTACATTACAACAGGAATTGAATTGGTTCAAACACAAACTGAATATTTAAACTTAGAATATTTAGTTATAAGCAATATTTTCGACTATAGAGAACTTTTAGCTATAGAATAATTTTTTCATCTAAAAAATAGCTAAATAATAATTAAGGACTTTCATATTTATGGATAAAATAATCTTACTTTTTGCAAGAAATAAAATGCTTGTAAATATATTGGTTTTAGTAACTTTTAGTATAGGTATCTATTGTTATTTTAATATACAACAGGAATCTTTCCCGTCAACTGAATTTGACATGGTAATTATACAAGCAGTGTACCCCGGAGCATCCCCAATAGATGTTGAAAAAAATGCTGTTGTACCAATAGAAAGTGAACTTCAGCAAATATCAGGAATTGATGAATATACCTCGGTTATAGTCGAAAATGCTGCAATTGTAACAGTGCTTATCGATCAAGATTTACCTGATAAAAGACCTACTAAAGATGAAATTTTCCGTACAATGCAAAATGTTCCAGATATTTCCTCTGATATAGAGGAGATTCGTGTAATTGATGTAAACCCTAAACTTATGGCTGTTTATACATTTGGACTTCATTTTAAGAAAGGAATGGAAGGAACAGAGAAAGAATTATTTGATGTTAGTGAACGTCTTGAGCAAGCTCTTTTAAGACTTGATAATGTATCTGAAATGAGAGTAAATGGAAGAACAGACCCTGAAGTGCAAATACTTGTTAATCCTGCTAGAATTAATGGATATTATCTTTCATTAAATGATATTGTAACTGCTGTAGAAATGCGTAATGTTAGAGCCACTGGTGGAGACCTTGAAATTGGTGGACAAGAGCAAAGTGTTGTAACAATTGGAGAATTTGAAAGCCCACTTGAAGTTAATGATGTTATTATAAGAAGCACTTTTGATGGCAGACGTGTACGTGTTGATGATATTGCAACCATAAACGAAGGATTTGTTGAAAAAGATGTTTTAGTAAAAATTAATCAAACATCAGGATATTCTTTAAGCGTCGTAAAAAAAGAAAAATCAGACATTATAAGAACAATTGATGAAGTTAATAAATACTTAAAAGATAATCCACATTTAATACCTGACAATATGGAAATAACCCCAATGAAGGATGCTTCTCTTTCCATAAGCTCACTTATAAGTGTTGTAACATCTAACCTTGTAACGGGTTTTATAATTATATTTATAATACTATTTATATTTTTAGATGTTAAAAGTGCTTTGTATACAAGTGTAGGAATGGTATTCATAATATGTCTTACATTAATATACATGACGAGCTCTGACATAACATTCAATATTATATCTTTATCAGCAATTATTACAGTACTTGGTATGATAGTAGACAATAGTATCGTTGTATCAGAAAATATTTTTAACTTCAGACAAAAAGGCTATAAAGGACTTGATGCTACAAGGCTTGGTGTTAAAGAAGTTTTAATGCCTATTATTGTATCAAGCATGACAACAATAACAGCATTTGCTCCTATGCTTGCGATTAAAGGTATTATGGGGAAGTTTATTAATCAATTTCCAAAAGTTGTTATAGTAGCACTTCTAGCAAGTTTTATACAAGCTATATTCATACTTCCGAATCAGCTTTTAGGAAGCGATGAAGAGCCTATTCGTAAGAAAAAAAAGAAGAAAAGAAAAAGTATATTCGACTATAATAAAGATGCTTTGTTTGATAAAATGAGAATACCTTTTACTTTTATATTAGATAAAATGCTTAAACTAAGATATTTTGTTGTTTTAGGTTTTGTTCTTCTACTTGTTTTTTCAATATTCTTAGCACAAGACAGTTTCTCTAAATTTGTTTTAGTATATGACACAAGTGCTGACACTATAATTATAAACATAGACTCAGGTGTAGGAACAGCAATTGAAACAACAGAAAAATATATTGAACAAATTGGAAACATAGTAGACGATATTGTTCAAGATGATGAACTTATAGCACAATACACACTTATAGGAAAACAAGTTGATAAGGGCATTGTTTCAGAAGAACTTGGTAGTCTTGCTGGTATTATGGTCTATTTAGTACCCATAACAGAAAGAAAACGTATAGCTGACGACATTTCTGCTCTAATAAATACTGAAATAGATAAAACAAACCTAAAAGAAAAATTAGCCTCTCTTAGTGTTAGTGTAGAATCCCCAATGGCTGGTACTGGTAAAGCTGTAGATATTAAGGTTGTAGGAAATGACACTAAAAGTGCTAAAATAGTAAAAGACAAAGTAAAAGACTATTTAGTTAAAGTACCAGGTGTTATAAACTATGATGATGACGACAAAGTTGGAAAAGAAGAGCTAAGGGTTGTTTTTAATTATGAAAAAATTGCTGAACTTGGAATTAATGTAGCAACTGTTGCCCGTGAAGTGAGAACAGCATATACAGGAACTGTTGCAACATATATACAAGGGCTTGATAATAAATTAGATTTTAGAGTACAACTTCAAAAAGACACTATAACTAATATATCTGTGTTAGAAAATATACTTATACCTAATAATGAAAATAGACTAGTTCCATTAAAAAACCTCGCTTCAATCACTGCCACCAATGGTGTTTCTACTTTAAGACACTTTGATGGAGAGCGTGCTATAACAATAACAGCAGATATTGAACCCGGAAAAAACACATCTAGACAGGTTATGGATACTGTTAAAAAAGAGTTTAAGAATATCCCTACTGAATATCCTGGAATAACAATAGAGTTTGGTGGTGAGGCAAAAGAAACTGTAGAGGCAATAGGAGATTTATTATTTAGTTTTGGAATTGCTATAATTGCTATTTATATAGTTCTATTACTTCAGTTTAATAAGTTCATACAACCTATTATCATACTTAGTATTATTCCATTTGGACTTATCGGAGTTCTACTAGCATTTTCCGCACATAAAATGCCTATGAGTTTTATGGGATTTATTGGAATAATAGGTCTTGCTGGTGTTGTTGTTAATAATGGTATTATTATGGTTGACCTTATTAATAAAATTATAGATGATGGAGTCGAAAACACTAAAGCTGGAATGTTTAATGCAATACTTGATGGTGCAGGATCAAGACTTCGCCCTGTATTCTTAACTTCAGCAACAACAATACTTGGTCTTCTTCCAACAGTTTATGGTATTGGTGGAAAGTCAGATACTATTGTCCCTATTGTTATGGCTATGGCATACGGGCTAATGTTTGCTTCAATGCTTACTTTAATATTTTTACCATGTCTATTTATGATATCATTTGACTTAGGCTTAATGAAAATACCACAAAAGAAATTTGAAATGGATATTGAGGGAGAGGGCTTAAACTTTACTACCATCATGCCAGAAAATATTGAAATGGAAGACTATAAAGAAAGTAAGTATGAAAAAGAAGAATATAAGGAAAATAAAGAAGAAGATAATGATGACGAGAAAATAGAAGAAGACAAAAACACTTAAATTAAATATTTTATTTTATTATGCTTCTATTTCTACCTTTATCTTTAGCCTCATAAAGAGCCGTATCAGCAGAATCTATAAAACTGTCTAAAGAATTGTGAGAATCTGTTTTTATGGCTCCACCCAAAGAAGCTGTAATTTTAAGTGAATACTCTTTAGTCGAGAAGTCTTTTTCAAATATGGATATCCTTACTCGTTCCATAACACTCTTAAGCTCATCTTTTGATGTTGTGTCTATTGCTATAATAAACTCTTCCCCACCATATCTTGCTAAAACATTTTTAATGTTAATACCACTCATAACACTTTTCATCTCTTTTGATGCGAGTTTTAATATGTGGTCTCCAGTTATATGTCCATATCTGTCATTATAATGTTTAAATTTATCTAAATCTATTAATATTATTGAATAGTTTCTACTGCTTTCTTCCCATTTTTCTAATACACTTAATATATATCCTCTATTATATAAACCTGTAAGCCTATCTTTATTTGCTAAAAATGAAAGCTTTTCACTGTAAAGAAGTATAGATAAATAATCGACAAGCATTCTAAACTCTTTTGTGTCATTCTTATTATCAATTACAATAGTACCAAACGATTTACTTCTTGCTATAAGTGGATAGCATGTGTAGACATCTTTTTTACAAATGTTTTTATCAGTAATAGTTTTGATGGATAAATCAAGATAATCATGTGGTCGACGAAAACCTTTAGAGCTATACCATAAACTAGTAGTTAATTGACACATTTTTATATCTTCATCTTTTGTGATTTTTTGAAAATACACAGCTATTTTAGTTATAAAACCAAACTTAATTAAAATCTCTTCAAATAACTTTATTATGCCATCAACTGAAAAGTGTTCAGGCACATTTTTTAATTCACTAATAATAATTTCTATTTTATTCATAAAGTCCACATTAACCAATTCATATTTTTAGATTACTCACCGATTAATATTATAAACTAGAAAATGATATAATTAAAGCTTTAAGTTAGGTGACTTACTCTATAATGAAGAGCTTCTGATATATGTGAGCCTTTTATATTTTCACTTTCATCTAAATCCGATATAGTTCTTGCTACTTTAAGTATTTTATCATACCCTCTTGCTGTTATATTAAATTTTTTGGTTGCCAAATTAAGTATATCTTTAGCATCAGTTTCAAGTGTTGCAAACATATTTACTTCTTTAAGCCCCATAGCAGCATTTGAAAATATCTTATTATCTAAACTCTTAAATCTTTTAGCCTGAATGGTTCTTGCCACTTTTATAATTTCACGCATTTCTTTAGATGACATTCCACCTTTACTTGTTTGAGTAAGTTTATCATGTGGAAGTCGTCTTACTTCAATTACAATATCAATTCGGTCTAAAAGAGGCCCTGACACTTTCGCATTATAACGCTTTATACTATTACTACTACATTTACAAGCGATAACAGTGTCTCCATAATATCCACATGGACAAGGATTCATAGCAGCGATTAAAGTAAAGTTGGCAGGAAACTTAACACTACCACTAGCTCTATTAATTGTTATAGCATTTTCCTCAAGCGGTTCTCTTAAAGTTTGCAGAACAGAGTTTTGAAATTCAGTGAACTCATCTAAAAACAGTATTCCATTATGTGCTAATGTAATCTCGCCTGCCTTAATATTATGTCCTCCACCTATAAGACTTGCATAAGACGCTGTATGATGAGGACTTCTAAACGGACGCACAACAATTAGGCTTTGATTTTTTTCAAGCATACCTTGAGTTGAGTATATGTTCGTAATTTCAATTGACTCCTCAAATGTTAAAGGTGGCATTATTGATTTAAGTGCTTTGGCTATTAATGTTTTGCCACTCCCTGGACTTCCAACCATAATGAAGTTATGACTTCCAGCAGCAGAAACCATGGCAGCACGTTTTGCATATTCCTGCCCTTTTATGTCTTCAAAGTCTAGTGAATTGTCGTAATGAGTTTCAAAATCAATACTCTCATTAAATGAAGAGCATTCAATGTCTCCTTCTAAAACTGAAACTGCCTCATTAAGATTTTTGACTCCATATATTTCAATATCACTTAATATGCTAGCCTCTCTTATATTATCGAATGGGATTATAGCCTTTTTAATGCCAAGCTTCTTCGCATTCATAAGCATAGAAAAAACACCACGAACATGCCTTACACTTCCATCTAATGCAAGCTCCCCCATTATAACAAACTCATTCATACCGACCTTATTGAATATCTGCACACTTGACAAAAGTATACCCAAAGCTATTGGCAAGTCATAAAGACCGCCTGTTTTCCTTATGCTTGCAGGTGCTAAGTTTATGGTTATTCGTTTTGGTGGAAAGAAACGCTTGCTGTTAAGCATAGCAGCAATTACCCTCTCACGTGATTCACTTACAGACTGATCAGGCAACCCTACAACATCAAACTTAGGCAGTCCTTCAGCAATATTAACCTCTATAATTATGGGTATGCCACTAATTCCGTCAAGTCCTTCTGAGTATAATGTAGTGTTCATAAAGTGTCCTTATAGTCGTTTTATCCTCTTATTAGTATTGGTTAAACAAACTTAAGGTCAGAATATGCCAACACTCTGATACTCAAAAAGCGACAAATCCACGCGTCTGCGTCATGTAAGAAACACTTTCAATGCACTATTTCACGTATGTGTTGTTTTTTTAATTCTATATAGTGTATGATTGTTGCTCAGAAATAATAAGAATATAGAATTCTGAAATAATAGAAAAATAAATAATATAAGAAGCCATATGTCCTAGTTTGCACCTTGCGGGCTAACACTCCTATAGTTCTAAAGGAGATAAACAATGAACAAATTTTTAGTTTTAGGGATCATAATATCATTAACAACTATTAGTTATCGGAATGATCTAGATGATGCTTTGATGGACGCTGTTTATGAGGGCAATTTAGCAAAAGTAAAAGAATTCGTAGAAAACGGAGCCAATGTTAATCTTACAAATAAAAAAGGGTACACAGCTTTGATGTATGCTTCAGAAAATGGACATACGGATATTGTTGAATTCTTAAAAAGTGTGGGAGCTAAAGAATAAAAATTAAAGGAGGGTGATATTATGGCAAAACTAACTTCTATGATAAATATCGGTAAAGAAATGGAAAACAAACTTAATTCTATTGATATTTGTACAGCAGAAGAATTGATACAGATAGAAAAGCCAATAAAATTTCATATAGATCCTAGTAAAAAAAGAATTTTTTTTCTTCTTATGTCTATTTTATTCTACTGTTTCTTTGGGGATAATGATTATTATCTGGAACTACAAAATATATAGAGATCCTGATAATATGTATTATCGATTTCATGAAAAAGAAGATAAAATATTAGAAGTAATAGAAAAAATTGAAACCCTCTTGCAATAATTTCTGGAAAGCAATACATTTAGGATAAAGAACAACCAAAAAATAATAGGAGAAAAAAAATAATGACTATAAGTACAAAATTTACAAAGATGTTAAGCACGTATTCAAAAGGAGTAGAAAACTTCTTTCAAGAAAAGGCAAGCCAAGAAGATATCGAGAGTTTTAAAAGATATTTTTGTATAGAAAAATTAGATTACGATTTAGAAGATTTTATCACTCATTGCGTAGGAGA
>CAMRCO010000039.1 GCA_947040945.1 uncultured Spirochaetia bacterium | reverse complement strand
ATATCCCTTATGGTATATTGGAAGTATTTAAGGATATTTTTTTATACTACAAAGAAAATAATCAAGAAAGCCTTATATACTCAAATTATTGGAACTTTAGGTCATTATTATACACTTATGATAATTATAAAGGCTTTAATAAAAATGAGCTTTACTCAAAAATACATAATATGCTGGCTGAATTAGATGTTAATATTAAAAATGATAATGAGTTTTTTTTATCATATCAATGTAGCCTAATGAAAACAGAAAAAAGCTATGAAATATATTCAAAAAAAATAGAATCTAAAAAAAGACTTGTAAATAAAATAGCATGGTTTTTGCCCACTTTTTCTTTAAGAGTAAAGTTTAGAGAGTATGCTCTTAACTATTTATCAAAAAATAAGGAATCGAGATGATTAAAGTTAGCATAATAATTCCAGTTTATAATGTAGACAAGTATATTCCAAAATGTTTAGACTCTATTATTGTTCAAACATTAAAAGAAATAGAAATAATATGTGTTGATGATGCGTCAAGCGATAACTCAAAAAGTATTATATTAGACTACATTAAAAAAGATAGTAGAATCAAACTTATAGAGCATGATGTTAATCAGGGTGCAGGTATTGCAAGAAAAACAGGCGACGCTTTAGCCAAAGGTGAATATATAGCACATATTGATCCTGATGACTATATATCAGATGATTACTTTGACAACTTATATTACACAGCAAAAATATATGATGCTGATATGTGCTTTACAACGAACATTTACACAGTTAAAGAAAATATTACAAAACCATATTATCATAACAGAACTGAAAAATGGCAAAAAGAAATTAAAAATAATTGGTATGAAGGGATAAGCTATTTTGATGTAAACACGCCAGAAAAAGAAAATACTAGAGAATACCCATTAGTTAGCCCAGTAAATAAAATATGGAAAAAAGAATTCTTAAATAAAAATAATTTAGAGTTTTCAAGTTATAGATTAGCCGAAGATGTTGATTTTTTTTATAGAGCATTATCATTAAATCCAAAAATTTCATTTAATCATAACTCAAAGTATTTTTATGTGCAAAGATCAAACTCACTTGTTCACAATGTAAAAAAGGAAGATAAAATACCAAGAGATGCCATTGATGTATTTAGAAGTGTTTTTAATGCTTATAAACAGAATTCAGAAGATAAACTTATGTACTCAAACTACTGGAACTTTAGGTCATTTCTTGCAACATTTGACCCATATAAAGGTATTCACAAAGAAGAGCTTTATAAAATGACACATGATTTATTTAATTCACTTGATGTTTGTTTAGATGCTCAAAAATATCCTTTTGTTGCGAGTCAAATTAAAACTATAAAAGAATATGAACATTATAAGGACTATGTTAGCCGTATAGAAAAACCAAAAAAAATAGTATCCTCTATAGCATGGCTAATTCCAAAACTTGAATGGCGTGAAAGCTTTAAGACTAAAGTATTAAATGCCCTATATAAAAAGAAATCAAAATAAAATATAAAAAGTAAAATTAAGGATTTTTATGTCATTTCCTATAAAAGAAAAAATTATTCATTTGGTAAAATCATATGATATTGAAAAACCAACAAGGTATTTAGGAGCTGAAATAAACTCTGTAATTAAAACAGATAGTAAGTTTAAGTTCGCACTAAGTTTCCCTGACCTATATGAAATTGGTATCACTAATTTAGGAATATCCATTTTATATGAAGCTGTGAACAATATTGAGTTTGCAAGTTGCGAACGTGTTTATGCTGTGGGGCGTGATTTTGAAAATATTTTAAGAGAAAAAAATATAGCCCTCTACACACTTGAAACATTCACCCCACTAAACAAAGTAGATTTACTTGGATTCAGTTTGCAATATGAATTACTTTATACAAATATTTTACAAATACTTGACTTAGGTCAGATTCCTATAAAAAGAGAAGACAGAACTAGTGATATGCCTATTGTAATGGCAGGAGGGCCTAGTGTCTATAATCCAAGCCCATTAGAGGACTTTATCGATTTATTTTTTATAGGGGAAGCTGACACAGAAATAACAAACATAGTAAAAACTATGCATGAAATGAAACAACAAAATATAGACAGAGAAGATATTATAAAACATTTAGCTTCTTTTGAATATATTTACTCACCAAAATATCCTAAAGAAAAAACAAAAAGAATCTTTGTAGAAAATATAAACGAAACTCCTTATGCTAAAAAATTAATAATTCCTATACTTGAAGGAATACAAAATAGAATATCAATAGAAATATCAAGAGGATGTACTCATAGCTGTAGATTTTGTCTTGCGGGCATAACATACAGACCTGTAAGAAATAGAAGTGCTAAAAAAATAATTGAAATTGTAGAAGAAAACTTAAAAAATACTGGTGCTACTGCTATTAATTTGACCTCGCTTTCTGCTGATGACTACCCTGTAATAAAACCACTTATATCATATCTTCAAACTATGGGAGAAAATGAAGGCTTTTCACTTTCACTACCCTCCCTTAGAATAGACTCTTTCGACTTAAGTACGGCTGAAAGAATTTCTGAGTTTAAGAAAACAGGTCTCACATTTGCTCTTGAAGTAGGAAGTGCGAGCTTGAGAAAAAAAATAAATAAAAGCATGGATGAGGATGCTATATATAAGATAATTACTGACTTGAAAGGACTTGGTTGGAAAACTATTAAAATATATTTCATGATGGGTTTTACAGATGACCCTAATGCTGAAATTGAGAATATGATAGAGACGCTTAAAAAAATATCGAGTGTAGCTGGAAGAGGAGTAAAAATAAATGCAGCTGTTAATGTATTTATACCAAAAGCACATACTCCACTTGAAATGGCAAATCAATTGAAAGATGAAGAGGCTATAGAATTAATTAGTAAATTAAAGTCATCATTTAGAGGAACTAATATTTTTATAAAGTTTCATTCGCCTAGAATGGCTGAAATTGAAGGACTTTTTTCACGAGGCGACAAAAAAATAGGTAGCGTAATTTATCTTGCATATAAAAAAGGGGCAAGGCTTGACGCTTGGCATGAACATTTTAATTATGGATTATGGACTGAGTCTTTAGAAGAGCTTAATATTAATATTGATGATTACTTAAAGTTTAATATAAACCCATTACCATGGAAACATATTGATACAAATATTGATGAAAGTTTTCTAAACAAAGAAAAAGAAAAATTTGATGAGGGTGTTTTTACAGATGATTGCTCAACTTCAAGTTGCAAGTCATGTGGAATAGACCATAATAAATATTGCAAAAAAGATGTGGAAGACAACTTTGTAATACCTAAAATAGAAAAAATAAAAAAAGAAAATATCTATACCACAACTGATAAACTATTTGTACATTATCAAAAACATTCTATAGCTTCACTTTTGGGTATGCATGATATAAAACGGCTTATTGTGTCCGCTTTAAAGATATCAGGAGTAAGCATTACTCTCTCTCAAGGTTTTCATCCACTACCTAAAATAATTTTTAATGAACCGACACCTTTTGGATGCGAAAGTGATATTGAATACTTTGAAGTTTCTACCACAGATAATACTGACGCTAACAGTATAAAAGAAAAACTTAATGAGCTACTTTCACAAATAGGAATAAATATAATTTCAGTTGAAAAAATTCCTACCACTATAAAGAAAATACAAGGACTCCCAAAAAATATAGTATATAGGCTATACACAACCGATGACGGTAAGTCTAAGGATATACTTCTTGACAAAATGAAGTTACGAGAAGTTATGGAAAGAGGTGGTGAATACTCTGTTATTCAAGATAGTGAAAGTTTAATAGTTACTTTATTTAAATGTGATAAAGCTGTAAGAGTACGTGACATTAAAGACTATTTGCTTAAGTTTACTCTAAATATTGTATTAATAAAAAAGATAGCTTTAATAGACTAATACGCTTGTTCTAAAATATTTATTATAACATCTTCTGTCATAGGACGAGGTAACTGATCCATACCGGGGAAAGATATTGCCATTTTTGCGACATCCTTAAAATATTTACTGTCTACATTAAGGCTACTTAAATTTGTTGGTAAATTAATATTTTGCAAATATGTTTTCATATATTGAGTAATTTTGCTCGCTACCTCTAAAGGTGAAAGATCCTCATCAATCTCCCCCATAAACCTACCTAAATATATATATTTATCAGGCACAACAGGAATATAATATTCCATAATATGCGGTAGTATTATAGCACTAAACATAGACATATTAATAGAAAACACACTGTTCATAGCAATTGAAAGAGCCCTTACTGCCCCAAGATAACTATGACAAGATGCTACAGCACAAAGCATATTAGCAGAAATTAAGTTTTCACAACTATCACTATAAGTACCGCTCACAAGTTTTTTTAGGTCACGCATAGCCATACGCATAGCACGAGAAATTAATGCGTCACTTATTGTAGTTACAGAATTACTCATATATATATCAAATGAAAGAGCAAAAACAGATACGGCACTACTAATCATGTATTTTATTGGTATTGTTTTATACATATCAGAATCCATTATACAATCAGTAGCATATACTTTATTAGAAGCACATTGCTTATTTATGCCATCATACTTATCATAAAGACATAACCTTGAAGATATTTCAGCAAGTGAGCCATATATTGTAGGAATTGATATTAATGGCATAGGCTTATGATATATAGGTTGCCCATTCACATAGTCTGACGCTTCCCCACTATTTGTAACAACAATAGCAGCACCCTTAGCTATATTCTGAACTCTAAAACCACCAAGAGCAACTATAACATCTGCCTTACTAAACCTAGCAATATTAGCTGCTATATCAGAGGTATCACTTGTGCTGTCACTTGTAACATCAGAATACGTCATAACATTAACAAAACTATTCTGAATATCTTCTCTAATTTTATTTATTATACCAGTTTGTTCAAAAGATTTGCCATCTGTAATAATCAGAGCTCTACCGCCATACTTCGCAACAATGCCACCAAGTTCAGAAATAGAACCAGCTCCAAATACTACACGACTCGGAATATTAAACTCTACTATAGCCATATATTTACCACTTAATTAAAATAATACATTATCATTATACACAATTACAATTTTTTTACCACAAGTTATATCAGCTTTATAAGTTTTTTAAGCAATACTTCGTCACTCATTAACCTATTATATATAATTATCTCAGGTCTATATTCAAAATGCATCGTATCAAAAAACTGCCATTTACCACCCCAAACAAATCCATGACTCTCAAATATTTTGATTAACTCATCTGGAGGCATCCATCTTTTAGAATACGGAATAGAATACCAATGTTTATTATTAACTCTACTCCAATCCCAATAAACTTGCTTTCCTCTAGTTGTTTCAGGTAATAAATCAAAAGCAACGCCATAACTATGATAGCTTCTAATAGAACTTTTTGAAATATTTCTCCAAGCATAACCGCTTAGCATTTGAATGGAAGACACAAAATCTCTCACATGAGCATTAGTACTTGCAAGATCTGTAACTTCTTTATCTACAATTTTTAATTTTTCAACCACCATAGAATGTGCTATTGTTCTAAGTCCTAAAGCACTCACTTTACTCATATTTAAATCCATAGACACCCTATTGTTTCCACCATACAGCATATCTAAGAAGGTATTGTCACGAACATTTAACTTTCTCTTCCCATAAATAGCTTGTATGTTTTTATAATTTGCATCATTTTTTTCTAAAATAGACGGAAGCTCTTCTGGATATAAAGTAAAATGAAACTCTGAAAATCTATCTTTTTCTTTCATTTTAGATTCTGGAAGCAGTCTTCCATCAGCCCAATAAAACCAATTGGTAGCATCTACATAAAAACCAAGCTCTCCATCAATATAACTCGGCTCTGATATTCTATCAGAATACGCTAAATGAAAAGAAAGTGTCTCAGCTTCTCCAGACTTAATATCATTATTAAAATTAATAATTTCTGAAGTTATATTTATAATACTTTTGGCATAAACTGTATTATTAAAATAAAGCAGAGAAACTATTACCGACACTGTAACTATAAAAGAAAAAATACACAATATTACAAATATATTATTTTTATGACAGAACAACTTAAATAATATTATTGACAAAATTATAGCAAAAAAAACTATCAGTACTGCTAATACTAAAAATATTGGCAGATTAGTAAAAAAATTTAGTATACTTAAAACCATTTCTTATAAACAATAATTCCTATAAACTTTAAAAAACTACAATAGTGAATGATATAATACAATACGAAATTGTCAATATAGCCGAAAAAAGACTTCCAATTAAAAGTATATCATTAATAAGCTATTTATAATTACTATTTTCTTAATAAATATCTAAACTTAAAATCATTATAAATTATTTAAAGCGTCAATTGCATATTGAACATATAAAGAAGAACCTATAGGCAAAGCATCTTCATCTATGTTAAACTTGTCATTATGGTGAATAACATCACAGCCTTTAGAATCATTTTTAGCTCCTACAAAAGCCATAACTCCCGGATAAGTTTTAAGATATGTTCCAAAGTTTTCAGAAACATAAAGCTTACCAAAGTCGTATAAAGATTCTTTTCCGAGAAAGCTTTCCAAACTTTTTTGTGCTATTTCAGTACATTTTTTATCATTAAAAACAGAATCAACACTAACAGTAATCTCACATAAAGCCTCAGCTCTAAAAGCCTCCGCACTAGTTTTTGATACACGATTAATCATTTCAATTATATGAGCTCTATCCTCATCAGAAAAAGTTCTAATACTGCCTATAATTGTAGCAGTTTCAGGTATAATATTACCAGCCACACCCGACTGAATACTTCCAAAACTTATTACGACAGAATGAGAAGGATCTATTTCATAATTACGTGCTGCATTTATATTATTAACTATAGAACAAGCAACGATAATGGGGCTTACTCCTTTATGAGGTATAGCTCCATGACTTCCTTTACCTTTAATTTCTATCTTAAATAAATCACAAGAAGACATCATTGATCCTGCTTCTATAGAAACTTTACCTACAGGAATCTCCGACCAAATATGAATAGCGAATACACTTTTTATATTAAATTTTTTAAGTTCATTTAATACATTATCATGGCATTTCCCAACCTCTTCAGCTTGTTGAAAACATAGCTTAACTGTACCATTAATTAATTCTTTATTTTCATTTAATAAGCTAGCCGCTCCTAAAAGCATGGCAATATGAGCATCATGTCCACAAGCATGCATAACGCCTTCATTTTGTGATTTATAATCTAAATCATTTTTTTCGATTACTGGCAATGCATCTATATCAGCCCTTAAAGCAATAACATTATCTTTATTTTTACCTTCAATGGTAGCAATAACTCCATAATCTCCAACAACAACATAGTCAATATTCATTTTCTTTAATTCTCTTTGAATACGTTCTGAAGTTTCTTTTTCTTGTAAAGAGAGTTCTGGATATTTATGAAACTCACGTCTCATTAAAACTAAATAATCACTTTTAGCTTTTGCTTTATCTAATATATTCATAATTGAATTGTCTCCATTTTATAATAAATTTGCAAATATTCCTGCCACTATAATAGATGCTATAGTTACAGTAGTAAAACCAGCCACAAGCATTTTAGGTAGCATATTACTCATTAAATATTTTCTCTCATTAGGGTCATCAGTTAAAGCCTTAACAGCCTCATCTGTAAGCACATAGTTTGGCGGAAATCCATACAAAGCTGTAAGTGAAAGTGCTAAAGACATATAAGCAGAATATCCAAGTATTTTTCCAAAAATAATAGCAGTAACAGATAGCCCAAAAACACCTATAACAATGATTCCTACAAGTGGCAAAGCTATAACTGAAATAAGTTCAGGTGTCGCTTGTGCAAGTCCATTAAATATAAAAGCCATAAGCATAGTCATAAACAGACCAAAACTTTGAGATATTACTAGTGGTCTTCTTTCTATAAAACCTATTTCAGCAAACAGAATTCCAAGTAATAAAGCAACAACATATTGAGAAACTTTACCACCTGTAAAAATCTGAACATAATATGATAAAACGCCTATTACAGAAAGTTTAAGTAAAAGCATATATGGAGTTTTATATTTTTCATTTAGAGGCTTAAAAATTGGAAACCTAGGTGGAGCATCTTCATTTTTATCATCTTGTATTTCTATTTTCTCTCCACTTTCTCTATATTTTTTTAAGAGACTTTCACCCTCTTTTTTAAGAGCAATGGCAGTTAAAGGATAACCCAAAAAACCCTGCATAACATAAACTAAAAGAGAAAGCACAGCAAGATCAGGAAGTCCTTTTGAACCAGCAGCTTCACTCATAATTAAAGAAGCAACAATGCCTCCTGTTAATGGAGGAGTAGCTACAATAGCAATATCCCAACCAAAGATAGTTCTACCTATTGTAAGAGTGAGTAAACACATACCAGCAATTCCTAACAGGGATATAACAACAGTTTTCCACTGTGACACAATATCTTTAATATTAAATAATGTACCCATATGACCAACCAAAAATAACATTGTAATAGTTATTATATTACCAGTAAAACCTACTGTTGGAATCAAGTCTTTAGGAAAGATAGTCCAAAAACCTATAAGAAATAGTACAGCTGAAACAAATACAGATGGAATAAATGCTTTTGTTTTTGTTCCAACAACCTCTCCTATTACTAAAACAAGCATAATAACAAAAATGGCAACAGCTACATTCATAAATATCCTCCATAGAAAAAACAATACTACTATAGACAGTATATCATTAAAAAACTTATATTTAAGCCGAATACAATTAGCTAGTATTTATATTTTTAACTCTAATATTTTTAAGGCTACTTTTTCTAGAACATTTTTTTCACCAAAAGAATTTCTAACATTTAATAATTTATTACTTGTCTCATCATAAAATTGTTTACTTGTAATATATTCCATAATATGACTTGATATAACACTCGAATTACAATCTGATTGTAGTAGTTCAGGCACAACTTTCTCATTTAGTAAAATATTTGGCATACCAATAAACTTAATTTTAGTTAATAATTTAGCTATAAAAAAAGTAACTCTTGATATTTTATAACATATAACCATAGGTTTGCCATAGCAAGCAGCGAGTAAAGAAGCTGTGCCACTTGAAAGTATTAATACATCAGAATGAGTATAAACATCATCCTTATTCTCAAAGTCTAGAAGCTGATATGGAATATCCTTCATAGTATCTTTATAATTATCTAAAAGAAATAATATTTTTTCTTTATATTCAGGATATGCTATGGGTATTACAAAGCGAATATCTCCCGACAACATATCATATAAAAGTTTCATAGATTTTACAAAAACTGGTAACAATGCCTCAATTTCTTGATATCTGCTTCCAAATAAAATACCTACAGTGTATGTTTTTTTATCTACAGTAAGTGGCTCTATTTTTTTGTCATAGTCTAAATCTATAAATGGATGCCCACTATAAAAAGACTTACATCCATGCTTTTTGTATACCTCATGGTCAAACAAAAATGGGGTTATAACTAGCTCTGAGGATATTAATTTTTTAGCATTCCATGATCCCCAAATACCTACATGAGGTGGAAAATAATAAACATATTTAATATTGTGTTTTTTACAAAACTTAGCTAAAAGTAAATTAACGCCTTGATTATCAACCAATATCATTAAATCTATTTTATTTTCTGATATATAATCTTTTAGTTTATAAAAAGCATTTAACTGCTTAAATAACAAAACAGGATTAATCCCTTCAAGAATACCCACTGTTGAAAATGTAGACATATCTTTAAGAATATTGACATTAGCGTCTTTCATCGCTAGCCCACCAAACCCATATATTTTTATATCATGAGAAAGTTCATAAAGTTTTTTAGCGAGCATAGCACCTTGAATGTCTCCCGATACTTCGCCTGTTGCCATAAAAATATTCATCTTACTTTACTAATTATCCCTCTAGTTGATTTTGAAACAAAGTCAATAACCTCTCTAGTTATTTTAGATAGGGACTCATCATTTAAGTATTTCTCTAAAAAAGCGACTCTAGTAGACGGCCAATCATACCACATAGCATGTGCAAGTTCTGCTTCCCTTAAGTCCTCTGAACTGAACCCAGCCCTTCTAAGCCCTACAATATTAATTTTTAATGATGCTGCTTTTCCTGCTGCTGTAGTAAGCGTGTATGGTAATATATCTCCAGGGACTCCAGCCATACCTGAAACCATAACATAAGCTCCAATATGCGAAAATTGATGAACTACACAATTACCAGATATAAACACATTTCTATCAACTTTGCAATGACCCGCTAAAAGTGAACCATTACAAATAATAACATTATCTGATATTTCACAATCATGCCCAACATGAGCGGAAGCCATCATATAACAATTATTACCTATTTTAGTATGTGATTTTTCTTTAGATGCCCTATGCACATTCGAGAACTCTCTAAAAGTGTTATTATCCCCTATTGTGAGGTACGTTTCAAAAATTTTATCAAATGCTAAATCTTGAGGAGTGTCCCCTAAAACAACATGAGAATGCACAACATTATTTTTACCAAGTGTTGTATACTTTTTAATAATAGCATGACTACCTATAACAGTACCGTCCCCTATTACAACATCATCTTCTATAATAGCATACGGAGCAATTTCTACATTTTCACCTATACTAGCACTTGCCGAAATAATAGCTCTAGAATCTATTTTTGACATAAATTAATACCTTTAATTCCAATTCATTTTAGATTTATCAACTAGCCAAAGACCTAAGTCAGCTGAACAAGCGATATTTCCATCTACCATAGCTTTCGCATTTACTTTAAGTAGTGTTCCATTAAATCTGTCAACAACTACTTCCATTGTAAGCACGTCACCAGGCACTACTTGAGATTTAAATTTAACATTATTTATTGTAGCAAAATACATAAATTTAACTGGCCTCTCTTCTTCTGTAAGAATTTTAGTATAGCCATATATACCAGCAGTTTGTGCTAAAGCCTCAAGCATCAAAACACCGGGCATAATAGGATAATCTTGAAAGTGCCCCGTAAATTGTGGTTCATTAAATGTGATATTCTTGACCGCAGTAATACGTCCTTCTTCTAAAGATATTACTTTATCAACAAGTAGAAAAGGATACCTATGTGGCAAAAGTTCAAGTATTTTTCTTATATCTATATTTTCCATAATGAAAACTCTTCCTTAAAATATTTTATTGTCGTAATTATAACATAAAAATAAAACTATTCAATATGTTTATATAAAAATATATTTTGCTATATATCAATATCTAATATATAATATGGAATCAGAATTTACTTATATAGAAAGGATAATAAAATGTCATTTTTAGAAAACTTAAAAAATAAAGCAAAAGAAGACTTAAAAACAATTGTATTAGCTGAAGGTAATGATGAAAGACATATAATAGCTGCAAAAAAACTACAAGAAGAAAAAAATATTAAGCATGTAGTTTTAGTAGGAGATGAAAAGAAAATTCTAACTTTATCTAAAGATTATAGCTTAAAACTAGACGACTTTGTTTCAGTAGTTGATCCTAAAACATCTAAAAATAAAGACAAGTATATAGAAAAATTGTTTAACAACAGAAAACATAAAGGCATGACTATAGAAGATGCAACAAATTTAATACAAAACGAAAGCATATATACAGGTGCTGCTATTGTTGCTTGTGATGAAGCTGATGGCGTTGTTGGTGGTGCATTATACGCTACAGGTGAGGTTATTAAATCAATTTTATTTTTAATAGGTCTGAAAGAAGGACTAAAAACACTTTCTAGTGTATTTTTTATGATACACCCTAATAAAGAAATGTTTGAAAACGGAATATTTTGTTTCGCTGATTGTGCTGTTATACCTACTCCAACATCAAAACAATTAGCAGATATCGCTGAAGCTAGTGCTAGTTCATTTAGAACATTAGTCGGTGCTATTCCTAAAGTAGCATTACTTTCTTTTTCATCTAAAGGATCAGCAAAACACCCTCTTGCTGACAATGTAAAAATGGCAGCTGATATACTGGCTGAAAGAAAAGTTGACTTTATATATGATGGAGAAATTCAGTTTGATACAGCAATGGTACCAACAGTTTCAAATCAGAAAGCTCCAAACTCTCCACTTGGAGGAGAGGCTAATGTATTTATATTCCCTGATTTAGGTGCTGGAAACATTTGCTATAAAGCAGTTCAAAGACTCGCAGGTTGTTCAGCAATAGGACCTATGTTTCAAGGAACAGCAAAACCCGCAAATGACCTTTCAAGAGGATGTTCAGCACAAGATATTGCAGATGTTGCTATACTTACAGCTTTACAAGCACAACAAAGATAAACCTTATTTACTTTTTTATGTAGTAACACTCAAATGTGTCACCTAAGTTTAATATTTTAGCAAGCTTTTTGTATATAAAATTAAATAGTGGATTGTTCATAGCTTTGTTATTAATGTTAAAAATATTTAGAAATCTTTCAAAATAGATTCCTTTATTTTCTATATGAACTTTAGTGAAGCCATATTCTTTTAGAAGTAAGTCTATAGAGTAAACCGAAAACTCAAATGCATGATCTTTAGGCATAATTTTATTATAATTATCTGGCGAAAAACGACCTGTAACACCATAAGAATGTGGCATAGCAAAAGCAAATACTCCATTCTTTTTTAATGCACTCGCTATCTTTTTAATGACACTTTTAAGCTCCGCTATATGCTCAAGCACATACCAAGCTGTTATAACATGATATTCATTTTCTTTATAGTCGAAATCGAGCACCGATATATTATGCACTTCAAGTGAGAGCTCATTTTTAGAATAGTTGACCGCATATTCACTTATCTCAACACCCAAAGGCTCATACCCCATAAGAGACGCTTCTTTCAAGAAAAAACCCATAGCAGAGCCTAAGTCGAGTATTTTACCAGATGGCTTATGTCGTTTTATAATATGAAGTCTGTTTCTTGCAAGTGCACGAAGATTGTCTGAATCTTCAACATAAGTTTTTCCATATTGAAGTTTATAATCTTCTTCAAAATATTCACTATCATAAAAATCTGAATCAGTACTTAAAAAATATAACCTATAAAGTGTATGACAATTATTACATCTATAAAGGTTCGATTTTTCATCTCTTAAAGCCAAATGAAAATTATTACTATTACATATTGGGCAATTTTTGTTTTTAAGTGTTTCTATATTTTCTATAATATTTATAAATCTTTCAATCGACTTATCTGTATCAATATTAATAGACTCTTTTTTTTTCTTGCTATTTAATGCACTTTCTAAATTATTTATATCATCCACAAAATGAAATATATTATTAGTTTCAATGCTAAGTTTTTTATGATAATCAGTTATACCTATTAAAAAAACAGGAATATTAAATGATGCACATTCAAATGACATGAGTCCATAATATGTGATAACGCTCGAATATGATTCATTAAATATTTCATTACTAAACTTTTTTATTTTAATATTCTCACAAGCATAACTTTCATTGTCATCTATTAAAACAAAATTTTTATTTTTTATTTTTTTTAACACTTCAACTACACTTTTTTTAATCTCATTAATAGAGCCTAAATAAATTAAAATTGGAGCATTAATATCGTATTTTGGTTTTATATTTTTTGTATTTAATATTGTAAGACTATATGGTTTTATGTTTATTAAATCACTTGTTTTAGTTTCAAGTGATGGAATCATTTCTATAACAATGTCAGCCAATTCTCTTTCAAGACCCACACTGTCTACTATTATAATAGCGGAAACTTTTTTTATTTTTTCTACTATTTCTACATTAGTTTCTCTTTTATCAATTATTGTGAGAAGTGGGGTATCACTCAGTAGGTCATCATATTTTTTATAATTAAAACCATAAAAAGAAGTGTTATCATTTAGCGACACAAAAAAAACATTATACCTATTTAACAAAAGTATAGCGTGAGCCAAAATAGACATACGAGAAAAATGACCTCGCCCATACTCTTTGCCTATTTCAGTAACAATATAAATATTTCTAAACACAAAACACCCTTAAATATATAATTGAGCTTTAAACAAATAAAGTTCATAATACATTAAGCACTATGAACTTTATTAAAATTTAATCTAAAAAAAATTATCTTAAACTATAAAAAGCATTCTTTCCAAGATAAACACCATGACCTCCAAGCTCTTCCTCAATTCTTAAAAGCTCATTATACTTAGCAACTCTGTCACTTCTTGAAGCACTTCCTGTTTTAATTTGACCTGAATTAGTAGCAACTACTATGTCAGCAATTGTCGCATCCTCAGTCTCACCTGATCTATGAGAAATAACTGATGTGTAATTATTAACTTTAGCAAGCTCAATAGCGTCTAAAGTTTCAGTAAGTGTTCCTATTTGGTTTACTTTAATTAAAATAGAATTAGCAATGTTCTTGTCAATTCCCATTTGAAGACGATTAACATTAGTAACAAAAAGGTCGTCTCCAACAATTTGTATTTTTTTACCCAATTTCTCAGTCATCAATGTCCAACCTTCCCAGTCGTTTTCATCAAGACCGTCTTCAATAGAAATAATAGGATATTTTGATACGAGGTCAGCATAAAAATCAACCATCTCACTTGAAGAAAGTTCTCTTTTATCTGATTTTTTGAATACATATTTCTTTTTATTTTTATCATAAAACTCACTTGAAGCAGGGTCTAATGCTATCATAACATCAATACCGGGTTTGTATCCTGCTTTTTCAATAGCCTCTACAATAACTTTCAAAGGCTCTTCATTGTTAGCTAAAGCAGGTGCGAATCCACCCTCATCTCCTACAGAAGTATTAAGACCTCTGTCATGTAAAATGCTCTTTAAAGCATGAAATATTTCAGCTACATACCTAAGACCCTCTCTAAAAGTAGGAGCACCTACAGGCATAACCATATATTCTTGTAAATCAATAGGAGCATCAGAATGAGCCCCACCATTTAATATGTTTGACATAGGTACAGGAAGTGTTTTCGCATTAACTCCACCTAAATAACGATATAAAGGCATACCAAGCTCAACAGCTGACGCCTTTGCTATAGCTAAAGAAACACCAAGTATAGCATTTGCACCAAGTTTACTCTTGTTTTCAGTACCATCAAGTTTGATCATAAGAGCGTCAATTTCAACTTGATCAAGAGCATCCATATCAAGTATTTCATTTGCTATAAGTTCGTTTACATTTTTAACAGCCTTTGTAACACCCTTACCTAAATAACGTGAATTATCTTTATCACGAAGCTCAACTGCTTCATGCTCTCCAGTAGATGCACCAGAAGGCACAGCTGCACGTCCCACAGCTCCACTATCTAAAGTAACATCAACCTCTATTGTTGGGTTACCACGAGAATCTAAAATTTCACGAGCAACAACATTATCTATACGTGACATATATAAAACTCCTTTATTAAAATCAATTATTAAATGTTTTGAAAGATGATATATTATTAATAGACAAAAAGCAATCAGTTTTTTTGTGCTAAAGGTAAAATATTATTCTTAAAAAACTCATCAACACCATCTATAGTAGCACTTAAAACCTCACCATTAACTCTGACACTAGTACTAGTTCCACAATTACCCAAGCAAAATATACTTGAAATATTAACCTTATCAGATAACTTTGCTTCCTCAGTAAGCTCCTCAAGTCTATTTATGATATGATAAGACCCTCTTAAGTAGCATGATGTTCCAACACATACTTCGATATTAAGCATAAAAATACTCCTCTTTATAAGATTTAATTATTTACCTCTTTTTTAGAAGCAGGCGCTACTCTTTCAGGACAATGAAGAAGTTCATGCACTTTACCTTTAAGTATACCTGAATATAAAGAAACTATTACAGGATTCTCTTCTGACCTTTTTATTTGACTAGTTTTATCAACTTCATATATACCCTTAGCCCTACTTACTGCTATCTTGTCATCAGTTGTATAAGGTTGCCCCGCTCCGCCAAGACACCCTCCACGACATGCCATAACTTCTATAAAGTCATAAGACACTTCTTTGTTTTTTATTTTCTCTACTAGAATTTCAGCATTCTTAAGCCCACTTACAACCGCAACATTAATAAACTTATCGTCTCCCAAAGCAATAGACGCTTCTTTAATTCCATCAAGCCCGCGTATACCGCTAAACTCAATATTTTTAAGGCTAGTATTTCCACGTTCATTAACCACAAGTCTTAAAGCCGCTTCCATAACTCCACCCGTAACACCGAATAAAGCTCCTGCTCCTGAAGAAAGTCCAAATGGCATATCAGGAGAATCGCTATCAATGTCTTCAAATTTAATTCCTGCTTCTTTTATCATGACAGCAAGTTCTTGAGTTGTGATAATAGCATCAATATCAGGTGTCCCTTTATGAGAAAACTCAGGACGCATAGCCTCTTCTTTTTTAGCAGTACAAGGCATAACACCCACCATAAATGTTTCTCTGTCATCAATATTTTTCATTTTTCTATATTGCTCTTTAACAACAGCGGCAAGCATTTGCATAGGGCTTTTAGCACTTGAAAGATTATTTAAAAGTTCAGGATATTTAGTTTCACAAAACCTAACCCAACTAGGGCAACAGCTTGTGAAAAGAGGCAAATTTTTACCGTCTTTTAACTTATTAAAAAGCTCTCTTGACTCCTCCATTATTGTGAGGTCAGCTCCAAAATTGGTATCATAAACCTCATCAAAACCTAGTCTCCTAAGTGAAGACACAATTTTTCCTTTAACATTAAGTCCTTTTTCCATTCCAAACTCTTCGCCCAAAGCAACCCTAACAGCAGGTGCAATTTGTGCTATAACACGCTTCTTTTTATCAGCCAAAGCTTTCCAAACAATATCAGTATCATTTTTAACTGTAAGTGCTCCTGTCGGACAAACAGCAGTACACTGTCCACAACCAACACAATCTGTCTCTGATATTTTTTTATTAAAAGCAGGTGCAACCTCAAGACCACTTCCACGATGCACAAATGAAAGAACTCCAACACCTTGAACCTCTTCGCACATACGAACACAATCACCACAAAGTATACACTTGCTTGAATCATGAGTAATGGCAAGACTAGAGTCATCAATTGGTTTTTGCTCTCTATAATTTTCAAAACGAATATTTTTTATACCAAACCTTAAAGCAAGATTTTGAAGCGTACACTTACCACTTTTATCACAAATTGTACAATCACGACAATGAGTTGAAAGTAAAAGCTCAAGAATCATTTTTCTATGTTTTTGAAGTTTTGGTGTATTTGTAAAAACTTTCATTCCGTCCCAAGGTACCTCAGAACAGCTTGCCATAACAGAGCCTCTATCGTTTTCAACTACACACATTCTACAAGCTCCATAAGTAGAAAGCCCTGAGTGATAGCAAAATGTAGGAATATCAATGCCCGCTTTTCTTATTATCGCAAGTAGGTTTTTCTCCCCCTCAATTGGGACTCTCATATTATCTATATATACATATTCCATTAAAATATCTCCTTTATAGCATTAAATGGACATGTTGTTACACAAGCCCCACACTTAATACACTTTAATTGATCTATAACATGTTTTACTTTTGGCTTTCCATCTATAGCATCAGTCGGGCAAGCCTTCATACACTTAGTACATGCTTTACATAAATCGGGCTCTATTACTATTTGTTTTAGGTTTTGACAAACATGCGTTCTACATTTTTTATCAACAATATGTGATAAGTATTCGTCTTTGAAAAACTTAATAGTAGAAACAACAGGATAAGGAGCCGACTTTCCAAGCCCACAAAGAGAAGTTGCTGATATTGTGTCAGCAAGTTCTAAAAGTAAATCTAGATCACTTTCAACACCATTTCCAGAAACTATACGCTCAAGTATTTCAAGCATACGTTTAGTACCCTCACGACATGGCACACATTTACCACAACTTTCATTTTGCGTGAAGTTCATAAAGAATCTTGCTATCTCAATCATACATGTGTCCTCGTCCATTACAACAAGTCCACCACTACCAATCATAGCACCAAGTTTTGATAAACTGTCGAAGTCGAGAGAAATATCTAAATGCTCTTCAATTAAACAACCCCCGGAAGGCCCTCCAATTTGAACAGCCTTAAACTTTTTATTATCTTTTATACCGCCACCAATATCAAAAATAATTTCACGTAAAGTTGTACCCATAGGAACTTCAATAAGCCCTGTATTTTTAACATTACCTGTTAAAGCAAAAGCCTTAGTACCCGGACTATTTTCTGTACCAATTGACAAAAACCACTCTGCCCCATTATTTATTATATCAGGAACATTCGCAAATGTCTCAACATTATTAAGTACTGTAGGTTTTGCCCAAAGTCCTTGCTCAACTGTACGGGGAGGTTTTGTTCTAGGCATGCCACGATGCCCTTCAATACTTATAGTTAAAGCGGAACCCTCTCCACAAACGAAAGCGCCTGCTCCTTGGTTAATCCTAAGCTTAAAACTATACTTAGACCCTAAAATATTGTCCCCAAGTATTCCTACTTCCTCCGCATTCTTAATTGCTATACGTAACCTTTCAACAGCAAGCGGGTATTCTGCTCTAACATAAATATAACCCTCTGATGCGCCAACCGCAATTGCTGCTATTAACATTCCTTCAATCATTCTGTGAGGATCTCCCTCCATTATACTTCTATCCATAAAAGCACCCGGGTCGCCCTCATCCCCATTACACACAATATATTTTTGAGGCTCTGCTTGTCTTTGAACTTGAGACCATTTTTTACCAGCTAAAAATCCACCACCACCACGTCCACGAAGTTTACTCTCTGTTATCATATCTATAATTTCTATGTTAGTCATAGAAAATAATGCTTTCTCAAGCGCCTTATATCCACCTGTAGCAATATAGTCATCAATAGATTCAGAATCAATTGAACCACAATTTTTAAGAACAAGCCTTGTTTGCTTTTCATAGAAAGGAATACTGTCTTTCTCTTCAAAAACACGATTGTTTTCCTGATACATAAGTCTTTCTACCGACTTGTCATTTACTATAGTACTCTCCCATATTTCTTTACAGTCATCAGCCTTAACTCGTAAATAAAGAAGTCCATCAGGTTCAATTAAAACAAGAGGTCCAACCTCACAAAAACCATGACACCCACTTTTTTTGACACCAACGCTAGCACCCTCTTCTTTAAGGGCAACTGTAACATTTGTGCCTTTTGACATTTCAGTGAATGCTTCATATAAGTCCATGCTACCACTTGAAACACAACCTGTTCCTGCACATATTAATATTTTTTTAGTTTCACTTTTAAATGCCGTAATCGATTTATCTCTATAATCATTTAACGCTTCAATACTTTTTAAACACATTTTAATACCACCTATTTTTCTTCTTTTAACGAATTCACAACTTCAATTGTAGACTCTGGCGTCATAGCAGGATAAACTTTATCGTTTATGGTTATGACAGGAGCGAGTCCACAAGCACCCAAACAAGAAACCGTTTCAACAGTGAAAAGCATATCATCTGTCGTTTTTTTAGCCTTACTAAGACCTAGTTCACTGTAAAGTGCATCAAGTATTGGAATCGATTTACGCACATGACAAGCAGTACCATCACATATTTTTATGACATATTCACCTTTTGGAACAAATGAAAAATTCTCATAAAATGTAGCAACTCCATAAACCTTCGCTTCACTTACCCCAATTTTATCAGCAATATATGTAAGTAAATATATTGGCAAATATCTATATTCTTGTTGCACAGCCTGAAGTAATGGTATAATAGCAGATTTCTTGTCCTTATAGTTAACAAGAACATTCTCAATTAATTTCTCATCCATATCGTTTATCATATACTCTCCTAAATAAATTAATAATACAAATCGGAACACTATATAGTATATCTTAATGTTTTTAATTTATTTGTCAATAAAAAATGTGCAAATAAATTAAATAATATTACAATACGGACAAATATTGTACTATAAAAACACAATATTACAAGCTAAATCAAAGATATTCTATAATAGCGATAAACTCCAACACATTTAAACTAAATCAAAATTTATAGATTTAGAAATTTTTTACATAGAAAAGCATGGAGATATTTCATAATTATTCAATAACACTAGAAATAAAATAGATATGAATATACAATTGTGAGATTATAATCAGAGTTAAATCTGTAAGGAGATGGAATTGAAGAAGACATTACTAGACCATTTAGCTTGGCTTATTCCAAATAGCAAACTTAGAAACTCTTTTAGATTCAATGTCTTTTTTCCTTTAGAAATAGACTATTTTATGCGCTATCTAAAATATAAAAAAGACGTAAAAGATTGCCCAACTTTTTTTGTAAGAAATGACTGG
>CAMRCO010000038.1 GCA_947040945.1 uncultured Spirochaetia bacterium | reverse complement strand
GAAAATGGGCTACACTTTGAAACACAAAAAACTTTACTCAAAGCAATTTTGAGGTTATCACGAGAAAAAAATATTCAAATGTTTATTACCACGCATAGTTATGAAACATTAAAATTTCTATCTGAAATTATGCAAGAAGATGAGTTTCTTAATCAAAAAGATGATGTAGTCGTATTACAAATAGACCATTCACCAGAAGGCTATGATGTATATCCCTACAATGCTGAACTAATAGAACATCGTATAGAAAATGATTTAGAGATGAGAAGTTAATATGGATTATAATTTAATAATTACAGAAGGTTACACTGATGAAGTTTTTTTAATTCAATATTTAGAATCTATAGGTAAAGACATTGGTACTAAAAAAGGTAATTGGAATATTTGTCAAAGTGGTGGTAACGATAGTCTTCATTTGATGGAGTCAGATATTAAAAAGCATAATAGGCATAATAAAGATACTGAATATAGATGTTTTATAATATTTGATGCTGACAATAACTATAACAACTCTAAAGAAACTATAAATAAGTTTTTAAAAGATAAAAACTTGAGTGCAAAAATATTTTTATTTCCAAATAATCAAGATACTGGAGACCTTGAGAGTTTACTTGAAAGAATAATACCAATAGACAAGCAAGACATTATTAAAAATTGTTTTACTGACTATGAAAAATGTTTAGACAGTCTTAAAAATAGACCTCTAAACCCAATACAAACATACGCACCAATTCAAAAATCAAAAATTTATTCCTATGTAGAAGTACAGTATGAATCTAAAACACAGAAAGAAAAAGCTCGTGGCACTAAACGAGATTACAGAGACACTAATATATGGGATTTAAACTGTGATGCTATAAAACCTTTATTAAACTTTTTAGAAAATAATGTAAAATAATTCTAATATAGAATAAACAAAAATATACATCCTTAATGAAACTATTTCTTATGTCTGAAAACTATTTAGTATAAGTTATACTTGCCATTATCATTAAACTGAAAAAATAACTATAACACTAAAAAAAGTGTTGTATACCAAAGAATAAAAAAACTAAAAACTAACAAACGAAAAACCTAATCACAAATACCCACTACAATATTTATGACTTCACTAACCAAGCGGAACAAAAAATTTACAAAATTATACTCTTAGTGTAAGACATAAGGAATTATTAATTTTACTGTGATTAGTATTCGATTCTTATAATCTTAATATAATTCTATGTGTAGAATTAAAAAACAACACATACGTGAAAAATAGCGTCAAAAGTGTTGAAAGTGTTGGATTTTGTGAAACAATGATAGAGATATGTGAAACTTTCAGTACCTAATAGGAAAAGTGACTTTCTGATACTTGATATTTTTGAGAGTATGTTTTAGTCTGTTTAGTACAAATGAGCAAAATGAAAACCAAAGACATAGTAAAAATCGCCCACAAATATTTTGTAAGCGAGAACATAAACATTGAAGGCAAAAATATAGGTGTCGCATATTCTTCAGGTTCAGACTCGTCTGTTCTTTTAAGTGTAATGCTCGCCTTAAAAACAAGCAACTTGCTAAACTTCAATTTGTCGCTTATTCATGTTAACTATAATTTGCGTGGCAGTGATTCCACAAATGATATGCTACTTGCAAAAAAAATAGCTATGCAAAACTCTATTCCAATATATATTAAAGAGGTGGATAAATCAGTTTTTGAAAATGAGAATCTACAATTTAAGGCAAGAACTTTAAGATACAGTTTTTTTGAGGAAGTGAAAGAAGATGCAAAACTCGACTACATACTTCTCGCACATCACAAAGATGATTTGCTTGAAGGTATAATATATAAAATGTGTAGAGGCAGTGGAACAAGCATTATAAAATCGATGAGACGCAAAATCAAATACTTTTTACGACCATTAATAGACGTTTATAAAGAAGACATTTTAATTTACGCAACACTTAATGAAGTAGAATATAGAGATGATTACACAAACAAAAAGAATATTTATAGTCGCAACAAAATAAGAAATGTAATTGTCCCAACACTTTCTGATATTCATTCTAATGCAAAAGATAACATAATAAACTTTTGTGATAGGGTATATAAAGAAACAAGTATTTTAAGAAAAAGAGTAAACCACGCTTATAAAAAGTCATCTCTAAATAAAAAAACTATTGACACAAATAAACTTAGTAAATATAGAATTATTATTCAAAACAAAGTCTTAATTCGGTTTTTGGTAATAAATAAAATAGAGCCAACAGAAAAACGTATTCTTGAAATAAGAAAAATAATTAAATCAAACAGACAAAATATATTACTTCCAATTGACGGATTTATTTTAGTTAAACGCTATAATGAAATAGAAATTAAAAATAATAAAAAAAATAAAATTGTAACTTCACTTAGCATAAACTCTGACGGAGTATATTTATTTAATGGCGTAAGCGTGAGCGTAAAAAAATGTTTAGCTGGGGACGTGGTAAATTTTAATGACATGAATACTATATATTTAAAAACTGATTACCCCATAGAAATTAGAACACGCTTAAATGGGGACTATATAAAATCATATCCTAATGGTGAGAAACATAGTGTGAGAAAACTTTTAATCGATTCAAAAATTTCATTAGAGGCAAGAAACACACTTCCACTAATTTGTAAAAATGATTTTGTTGTTGGTGTTTATATGAAGTCTATTGTCCTAAACAGAATTGATTATAAATATGCTGTTGGCGAAACTGATTCTTTTTTGAAGTTTGAGTTTACTGATTTATAATAATTTATTTTTCCAATTATATATTAAACTTAATGCTTCAATTGGTGTTAGGTTATTTACATTTATGTTTTTAATTTCTTCTTCAATTTCGCTTTCCTCTTTTTGTGTTTTTGTTTCTGTTTGAACATTATTTGTGAGTAAGTTTTTATCTTTTTTTGTGTTACTTTTTCCTTCTATGTTTTCGACCTCAACACTTCCATATTCTTCAAGTTCTTTAAGTATTTCATTAGCACGTTTTGTTATGCCTAAAGGAACTCCTGCTATTTGTGCAACATATATTCCATAGCTCGATTTTGCCGCACCCTCCACAACTCGTTTCATAAATGTGATATTATTTTTATATTCTTCGACTAGCACATTATAATTTTTTACTCCAACAATATTTTCAAGCATAGTAAGTTCATGGTAATGAGTCGCAAATAATACCTTTGACCTTCTTTCGTCAGTTTCTGTAAAGTGTTCAATTATAGCCCAAGCAATACTAAGCCCATCATACGTTGAAGTTCCACGACCAATTTCGTCCATCACAATAAGGCTTCTATTTGTTGCATTATTTAATATATATGCAGTTTCGTTCATCTCAACTAAAAATGTACTCTCACCTCTCGCAATATTGTCATTCGCACCAACACGAGCAAATATTCTGTCGACTACACCTATTTTAGCACTCTTCGCAGGTACAAATGAGCCAATTTGTGCAAGTAACACTATTAAAGCTGTTTGTCTTAAATATGTGCTTTTTCCACTCATATTAGGGCCTGTTATAATGAGTAGATGTTCTTCTTTGTTGTCAAGGTAAATATCATTTGGTATAAATGCTTCATCAAGAAGGTAGTCTTCGACAACAGGGTGACGTCCTTCTTTTATCTCTATGGAGTTACTTTCGTCTATTATTGGTCTGACATAGTTTTTTTCAACCGCAAGATACGCTAGAGAGCTAAACACATCTATATTTGCGATAACACTTGCTAGCTTTAATATTATACTAACTTTATCTATGATAGAATCTCTAACAGATAAAAATAGTTCAAGCTCAAGTCCGTATCCTTTTTCATTAGCTTCATTTATTTTGGTTTCATAGCCCATAAGCTCTTCTGTTGTGTATCGTTCAGAGCCTAGAAGTGTTTGCCTTTTCATAAACTTATCTGTCATATTCTTAGAGTTTGCTTTTGTAACCTCTACATAATAACCTATTACATTGTTATATCTAATTTTTAGGGTGTTTATGTTGGTTTCACCTCTATATTTTGCCTCAAGATTATTAATCCAATTACGACCTTCATGCCTTGCTCTATTATATTCTTTTAACTTTTTGCTGAAAGTTTCTTTTATAATGTCGCCTTCATTAATAAGCGTTTTAGGTTCTTCTAAAATAGACTCTTCTATTGTGTATATAATATGTCTGATGTCTTCAATTTCTTTTATGTTAGCAATATCAAGGTTTTCTAAAGCAAGTTCCCCAACAATTTCAAGTGAGTATGTTAAGTATTTTTTTAGGGCAACCATTTCTTTAGGGTTAATTCGTTTTGATGACAGTTTTGAACTTATGCGTTCTAAATCACCGATTTCTTTTAATTTTTCTCTAATATTTTCACATAAGTTACTTTTTTTGTAGAAAAACTCAACATTTTCAAGTCTTTCATTTATGTCATTTACATCTGTAAGAGGGACAAGTAATATAAGTTTTAGGTAACGCCCACCCATGCTAGTATTTGTTTTATCAATAGATTTAAGGAGAGTTGGGGAATTACTTGTTTGCTTCATACTGGTTACTATTTCAAGGCTTTCATGCGTTGCTATATCTATGTTCATAGTATTATTTCTGTCATATAGCTTAATATTATTTATGTGCTGAAGGGACGATTTTGATAAATCACTTATATAGTGCAGAACTGATCCTGTTAGGCTTATAAGTAAGTCTTGTCCTTCAAGTCCAAAGCCTTTTAATGAAATGGTATTAAAATGTCTGTTAAGTGTTTTATAGGCATAAGAGTAGTCGGCTGTAAAGTCCTCTACCTTACTGTAATATAGGTTAGGGTAAAGTGTTTTTACTTGTTCTAGCAATTTTGTTTCAGATATATAGTCATGCGTCATTATTTCTTTTGGCGAGAACTTATTAATCTCTTCAATTAATTTATTAAATAAATCTTCTTTTGAGTGAGTATTAATAGTTGTACCTAAAAATGAGCCTGTCGATATATCACATATTGCAATAGCAAGTGACGAATAGTCTTTCGATGGCATAAACGAGAGTAGATAATTATTTGTTTTAGAATCTAAATAGTCTTTCTCTAAAATAGTACCCGGTGTTATAACTTGTGTTACCTCACGCTTAACAATTCCCTTAGCATCTTTAGGATTTTCCATTTGCTCACATATAGCAACTTTTTTAGAGAGTTTTATAAGCTTTGATAAATAGTTGTCAAGCGAGTGATATGGAACACCAGCCATTTGAACGCCTGCTCTTTTTGTAAGTGTAAGCCCTAAAATATTTGAAAGTAGTGTGGCGTCATCAAAAAAAACTTCATAAAAATCACCCATACGAAAAAGTAAAACACTGTCTTCATATTTCGACTTTATCTCGAGATATTGTTTTATCATAGGGGTTAGCTTTGGAGTTACTAATGTAGAGTCGTCTTTAAATAAACTATTATATTCTTTATCCATACATAGTATTACAGTATAATAATTATCAAAAATCAATAGCTTTATTTAAATTAAATGATAAATTTTAATATTTGATTAATTGTTATAATGTTTGTTTTATAGTATAATTCCTATGTATGTTATAGATTTGGAGTGGATTAATAGAATATGAAATTTAATGTATCAGGTACTGATTATACACATTTGAGAAAGCGTGAAATTATTAGAGATATAATAATTTTTGTTTTAGCTTTAGGTATTCTAGCTTTACTCGTTTTAGAAATAAGAAAACCCTTTCCCGTAAGAATGATTTTTCAATCACAAATACAAGAGGTAAGGTCAAATGTGCATGAAGAATATGTAAAAATATATTATCCTTTATATTATTTTTCAAGGCAACTTGCACCAATGTTTTCAATTGTTGGTGATGACCGAAATGTGTACAGAAGACTTATAAGTGATTTTTTTCCAAAGCATTCTTTTATAGTTGAGGCTGATATAAAGGTTAAGGATAAAATTTATATCATTGAAAAATCTGTTAATGGTGCTAATTATAGAGTTACTGAGGGAACATTTGATGAAGATAAATTAGGGAGTATTTATAAAAAATTATCGAGTGCTCCAAAAGGAAGAATAAGTGTAAGTGGTTATTTTATAGAAGCTGGGAATTTATTTATTAGGTTAGTATATGTTGCTAATGAGGATACTTTATTTTCTTATGTTGTAAAGTTTGACGTTCCTAAGCTTGATAAAGATGATGGCGATATAGATATGTATGCTTATGTAATAAACAATGATAGTGTAATATCATTCCCTGTAACCGACCTCGCAGAACCTGTTATTAAAAACTATTTGGATGTAATAGGCACTGTTGTGAAAGTATCTACTGACCCTCGTCGTATGAATCGAGTAGACTATAATGGCAAATATTACTGGGTGTATAAAGATTTTTTCTCGATTGATGGAGCGACTAATGAAATTGGGGTGGTAGTTTCTGAGGAAAATTTATTCAATGATATAAGACCTCCTATAATTATAATTTTAATACTATTTATAATTATAGTTCTATTACTCGCTGTTTTTCTTGCTTTTCGTTATATGAGAATACTTGATACTTATAAGAATGCCAATGATATAAAAGCACTTCTTGAAAGAGGAGAAAATACCCATCTAGAGTTTAAGGCGACTTTAAGGTATGATACTGTAAATGAAAAGGTTAATAAAGACCTTGAAGCTGTTATAATTAAGTCGATTGCTGCATTCAATAATACAGAGGGTGGACGCCTTATTATAGGTATTAAAAATTGTGGAGAGATAATAGGATTAGAATCTGATTATTCTACACTTAAAAATCCTAATAGAGATTTTTTTGAACTTCATTTAAGAACATTGGTAGAAACAAATTATGGAAATGCTTTCTCTTCATCAGGCATAAGAGTTTATTTTATAGTGGAAGACGATAAAGAAATATGTAATATAAATATTAGGCGTGGACGTGAACCTTTATATACTAGAGTTATAAATAAGCAAGGGGCTACTGAGGAGAAGTTTTATATAAGAGTAGGCAATTCTTCAAGAGAAATAATACATGCGAGCGAAATTTCGTCTTATGTTAAAAAACATTTTAAGTAGTTTATAGTATAATTGTTATATATAAAAAATAAATTATACTATAATTTTTTGTGACAGGATATGTTGAGTTTGAATTAGGTATGTGGTTATTATAGTACTATGATAGGTTATTGTTATAAATTAATTTTTTATATATAATATTCCGTAAATAGATATATGTTTCATATTAATAGATACTTAAGGACTAAATTTTAATGAATATATTATTAAAAATAAAGAATATAAAAGCAAATATGTTAATGGTAAAGTTTCTAGTTCCATTTTCTATTATAATGGTTATTTTGGTTTCTTTACTATACTTTTTGTATACTCCTCAATATGAAAAGCAATATTATGTTGATGAAACTATTAAGCTTGATGCTGTTTCTGATGAAATAAGAAATTGGCTTTTGTATTTCAAGTCTGATATTGATACGTTGTCATCTTATGTTTCTGAAACTAGAAATTATGATGAAATGCTTGATGTTTTTCTAAAACTGAACACATCAAAAGAAGATGTTTTTTCAACCTATTTTGTATCAACCGTGCCGTATAGAGATGGTGGTACTCTAGTTATAGAGAATAAAGAGGGTATTCCAACTACATTTGACCAAACACAAAGACCTTGGTATATAGAAGCTGTTAAAAGTACTGATGTTATTATGACTGCGCCTTATATTGATACTGTAAGTGGTAAACTTGTTTATACATTTGCTAAGTCTATTTATGATGAGAATAATCAACTTAGGGGAGTTTTGGGTCTTGATGTGTTTTTCTCAGGAGTGGCAGCTATAATCGAAAAGGCGAGAAAAGAGAATGATGCTAATATAAGATTAGTGGATGATGATGGCGTTTTTGTTGCACATGAAAATGCTGATTATGTACTTAATAAAAATATATATGAAGAAGAAAACTATTCATCTAAAAGAACAGAAATTTCAAATAATGGTATTGCTAGATGGATTAAAGATAATAAGGCTTATTTTGTAATTAATATTGAGAAGACTCCTTGGTCTCTTATAGAGGAAACTATTCCTACTTCGCTTCAACAAAAGACTAAAACTCTATTATTAGTTTTAATTTGTGCGATTATATTTCTTGTAGGTGTTCAAGCTACTTTAGTTTGGATTATAGTAAAGCCTCTTTCACAAACACTAAGTCAAGCGATATCGGTTATGAAGTCTATGGGGGCAGGGGACTTTAGTACAAGATTCCCAGAATCAGTATTAAAAAAGTCTGATCAATCAGGAAGTTTAGCTCGTTCTATAGAGGGCATGCAAAAAAATACGGGTTCTGTAATATATAAACTTCAAGATGGTGTTGATGGCATTAATAGTGATATGAATATTATTGCTAGTGGAAATGTTACTTTAGCAGATAGTACAAACTCTCAAGCAAGCTCTTTAGAACAACTTGCGAGCTCTATTGAAGAGGTTTCATATTCACTAAAAGAAACTGCTAGAAATACGAGTGTTGCTAAGGATATGAGTGGTAAAGCACAAACAGCCACGAAGAGTGGAGTTGAAGCTGTTGCTACTACATCTCTTAATATGCAAGAGATATCAACTTCTAGTAAAAAGATATCAGATATTACCAAAATTATTGAGTCTATAGCTTTCCAAACGAATATACTTGCTCTTAATGCGGCAGTTGAGGCTGCACGTGCGGGGGAACAAGGACGTGGGTTTGCAGTTGTTGCTAGTGAGGTTAGAGGACTAGCACAAACTGTGGCTGATGCTGCTAAAGATATTGGAAATCTAATTGAGGATACTGTAGCTAAAGTAAAGATTGGTAGTGAGTCTGTAGAAGAGTCTTCTTTGTTACTCGTAGATATTGAGAATTCAGTTAATGATGTCTTAAATCTTTTGATAGAAATATCTAATGCGGTTACTCAAGAGGAAGACAGTATTTCACAAATTAATCAAGCTGTTATGGAGCTTAATAATATAACTCAAGAAAACTCAACATCAGCGCAAAATAGTGCGGATGCAAGTCGTAATGTATTTCAAAAAACAGAAGTTATTGTTTCAGATATGACGTATTTCAAATTTAAGAATAGTGATAATAATTAATATTTAGTTATGAAGAGTAAGTATATTTTATTGAGCTTAAATATAATAATGTTTTGCTTACTTTTCACTGTTTTTTTACTTAATTTTTTATCATTGTTTTTTAGTATTAACTATATTTTTTTAGTATCTATAACTATTACATTTATATTTATATTTTCTCTTTTATATTTGCTTTGTTATTTTTTAAGTAAGAATATAATTAGTTCTTCTAAATTAAATAATAATTCGAATATATCTTTATTTGATGAGTATCAGAAAACTATAGATAATTTGAAACAAAAAAATGATTATATAATTAATCGTTACAATCGTACTCAAAATATAAAAGAAGAATACAAAAAAGATATGCGTAAAACTAGAAAAATGGTTCTCTCTCTTATGCCTAAAGCACTGCCATTAGGTCATTCCATGTCTTTTGCTTGTACTTATAGTCCACTTGAAAATATTGGTGGAGACTTTTATGATTTTGTTGTATTAGATAATAATAAGATTATATTCATTATAGCAGATGTTACAGGGCATGGAGTTGAAGCCGCTTTAGTTATGCCTATGCTTAAAATAACTTTTAATCTTTTTTTGAAAACTACTACTTCACCTAGTGAAATATTGTATAAAATAAATAATGAATTAAAAGATATTTTGCCTAAAGGTTATTTTGTTACAGCTACCATATCTTTTATTGTTTATACCAAAAAAGAAATGCTTTATTCTAGTGCATCGCATACGCCATTTTTTATTAAAAGTGCTAAAACTAATGAGGTTTTAGAATGTGATAATTCAGATACAATTTTAGGGCTTTTTCCTAATGCCTTATATCAAGAGCATATAGTATTAATTAATGATAAAGATACTGTAATGTTTTATACTGATGGGATTATAGACGCTTCACTTTCTAAAAATAAGTATGACCTATATGGTAAAAATAGGCTTAAAGGCGCATTTTTTAAAAAATCTAAAAATATAAAAACAACTTTAGATTTTGTTACCAAAGATTTTTATGATTATCTTTCGTATAGAATTCCTGATGATGACTTCACAATTATTTTGTTTAAGTTTTAATAGGGCTTTATTTTATATGAAATTATGATAGAATGTAGTAAATATTTTTAAGAGGTGTTTGTGTATAATTCTTTGTTTAATTATTCTTTTAAGATTGCCATGGCTAGCTTAGTTTATAGTATTGTCTTAGTAATTATGTTCTCGCAAATTATGACTTTATCTGCTATATATATGTTAACATGGAGATATGAAATTAAAGCTTTAGATTCCTTAAACTTTTTAAAATATGTATCTTTTTATTCATTTTATATATCAATTTTAATAGTAACCATAGGGACATCTATTTTTACAAGTATGTATACATTTTCAGAAAATGGTAGAATTTTTTCTACTTTACGTATATTTGGTGCTAGAAAAAAAGAGATTATCAAATTAGTTTGTTTGCAAGTGATTATTTATTCTGTACTGTCTCTTTTACTATCTTTAATTGAACTTTTTATTTTATATTTTAGATACAAAAATTATATACGTACAATTTATTCTGATTTTAATATTATAAATTCGTTATTTACTATAGCTCCATCTTTTAGTATGCTAATATTTATTTTTATACTTGTTTCCTTAATAAGTGCAATTGTTTTTATACAAAAAGATCCGTATGAGAGTATGAGGGGAACATTATGAACATAAAAGTAATATCTACTACAAAAACATTTAAAACATTGAACTCATCATTTAAAGCATGTGATGAGGTTTCTTTAGATATAAATCAAGGAGATTTTATTGCTATTGTAGGCTATACAGGTAGTGGAAAATCAACTCTTTTAAGTATGATTGGTGGTATTTTAAGGCCTACTAGTGGAAGCATTTATTATGATTCTTTTAAGATTTCGGATGCTTCTCAATCTGATATTACAGTGTTTAGACGTGAATATTTTTCATATATTTTTCAACATCCTGTAATTATACCAAATATAAGTATTATTGATAATATAGTTATGCCATTGATATTTAAAAGTGAGATAACAAATGAGAAAATTGAAGAGGTAAAAGAATATATTGATGCCTTTGGTTTAAAAAGTAAAGAGAATATGAAGGCAGGTCTTCTTTCTGGTGGGGAAATGAAAAAGGTATCTATACTTAGAGCATTAGCTTATGGTTGCGATGTTTTAATAGCAGATGAGCCTACAAATGATTTAGACCCTAAAACTATAAAAGTCCTTGTTGATATATTTAACTCTATAAATAAAAAAGGCACTACTATTATAATGGTAACTCATTCACATTCAATAGCGTCACAAGCAAAAACAGTATATGAAATGTCTAATGGCAAAATAATAAGAACTCTCAAATAAGATAATTTTATTTAACTTCAGTATCTTTACTGCCGCTTGGGTCATATTCAATATTTTTTATGTTCTCGTCTATTGTTACTTTGTCTTTAACACGACCAAATATGAAGAAAGAAAGTACTATTACGGCTATTGATACAAGGCTTAAAGGTATTAGTGCAGCTGTAGTGTTTATAGGTAAGTCTAGTATATAGTTATATAAATATGGGACTAATGTGTATATAATTATATAAACGGGAGCAAGTACAACATGCCAAATTGGATTTTTAGATGCACGAGGAGCTAATACATATGAGGCTATAGTGCTGAGTAGACCAATTAGTGTGAGTATTGCGACACTGCTTCTGTCAAGTTTCGCCGATGCCATATCTATTCCTAAAAAATTGTATAATATGATTCCAGATATAGAAAAAAGTATGCTACCACAAAAAGCAACTATAATTGATCTTGCTAAATTAAATAAAAATATTTTTGATGACATTTCTTTTTGTTTGAATGGTAATGCTATCCAAACCCAAAGAAGAAATGAAAATGCTAAAGTTTGTATTAATATTTCAGGTAATCCTTTTAAATGAAAGCTAATTGGTAATTGTGTATATATTAATCCTTCAAAAGAGCCTGGTGCTGCACTAGGTGGTGCTATGATAGCTAAACATACAAATAGACTCCACAGTTTAAGCCAACCGAATTTTGAAGTTTTTAGCATATCGATTAAGGGGTATAAAGCTATCGCAATAAATAAAGCTCTAAGTGGTTGTAAAAATGGACCTATTACAATCCAAGGGGAGTCAAAATTACGCATGAAACTTGACACAGTATTTATACTATATAAAGTAGAGTAGTCGGCTAAATTACTGGCTAATATTCCAAATGCTATATATGTGAAAGTATGTACAATGGCAACTTTTACAAAAAATGAAAAAAAACTTCTAAAAAAACTTTTACAGTTAGACATAGATAGCTCCTTATAAACTATATTTTAGAGGAATCATACTATATGGTTTATTTTTTTTCAACCACGTCATCATATACATATTTTATACGCTTTATGTTTTTAGCCTTTCCATTTTCACTATCAATTTCTATAACAACTCCATTTATCATAGGGCTTGTTGTTTCAACTTCAAATCGGTGGGGCATTTTGGTAACAAACCGAGCAATTGCTGCTTCTTTTTTCATTCCAATAACAGAGTCATAACTCCCACACATTCCTATGTCTGTTATATATGCTGTCCCATTAGGGAGTATTCTCTCATCTGATGTTTGTATATGTGTATGTGTTCCAAAAACAGCAGTAACTTCTCCATCTAAATAGTATGCAAATGCCTGCTTTTCAGCACTAGCTTCAGCATGAAAATCTATGAATATTATATCTGTTCTTTCTTTTATGTGTTTTATGGCAATTTGAGCCTTTTGAAAAGGGCAGTCTATAGGATCCATAAATGTGCGTCCCATCATATTAAGAACTGCTATTTTGACTCCTAGCATATCATATATATAATATCCTAAACCGGGTGATTGGTTTGGGTAATTATATGGACGAAGAAGTCTGTTTTCTCCAACTATAATAGCAAAAACATCTTTGTTATTCCAAACATGATTTCCAGTAGTTATAACGTCAACTCCGCTTGAAAATAATTCTTTAGCAGTGTCTCTAGTTATACCTATTCCATTGGCAACATTCTCGCCGTTTGCTATTACAAAATCTATATTGTGCTCTTTCTTTATGTTGTCAAGATAACGGTTTAAGGCAAATCTGCCAGTTATACCTATAATATCTCCTAAACATAAAATATTATGTACGCTCATAAAAAATACTCACTTTATCTAGCAACTTCTACAGCTCTAGTTTCTCTTATTACAGTTACTCGTATAATACCCGGGTATTTTACTTCTTCTTCAATTCGCTTAGCTATTTCTCTTGCGATTTCTTTAGCTTGTGCGTCATCAACTATATTACTTTTCGCCATAACTCGGAGTTCTCTACCTGCTTGTATAGCAAATGATTTTTCTACTCCCTCAAAACTATCAGCGATATTTTCTAGGTTATAAAGTCGTTTTACATAGCTTTCAAATGACTCTCGTCTTGCTCCGGGGCGAGCAGCACTAATAGCATCAGCCGCCTTTACAATAGTCGCTTCAACTGTTTCAGCTTCAACATCATTATGGTGTGCTTTAATAGCGTTAACAATCTTTTTTGATTCGCCACAAATCTTCGCTAAGTCGGAACCCGCTATTGCATGAGACCCACCACCGCCATCAGTTTCTATAGCTTTTCCTAAATCATGTAAAAAAGCAGCACGTTTGGCAAGTTCTACATCAGCTCCAAGTTCAAATGCTATCATTGCAGCAATATTAGCAACTTCTTTACTATGTGCAAGCATATTCTGCCCATAACTTGTTCTATATTTAAGCCTACCCATATGTCTTATTAAATCTTTATGCATAGATGTTATATTTAGGTCAGCAGTTGCATTCTCACCTGCTTCAATAATAGTTTTTTCAACATCTCGCCTTGTTCTTTCAACAACCTCTTCTATACGAGCTGGGTGTATTCGCCCATCTAGTATAAGTTTTTCTAAAGATATTTTCGCTATATGTTTACGTACAGGGTCAAAACATGAGACAACAACTGCCTCTGGTGTATCATCTATTATGATGTCGACGCCTGTAAGCGTTTCAAGCATACGTATGTTTCGTCCTTCACGTCCTATAATTCTGCCTTTCATATCTTCACTTGGTAAAGACACAGATGTTACAGAAACGTCTTGTGCAACTTCGCTACTTAAGCGGTGTACAGTTTGAACTATTATTTCACGAGCTTTTTTATCGCCTGCTTCTATCGCATTTCTTTCGATATTTTCAACAGTTTTAACTGCGGCTTTTTTAGCTTCGTCTTCAATAACTTCAAATAAAACGGCTTTGGCTTGTTCTTTTGTCATTGAAGATACTTTTTCAAGTTCGCTTTCTTGTGCTTGAATAAGTTCGTTTAATCGATCTTCTTGATCTTTAATTTTTTTAAGTTTATTTTCAAAACTGCGTTCTTTATCTTCTAAATATTGACTCTTTTTATCAATATTTGCCTCTCGTTGTAGTAATCTATTCTCAAGCTTTTGCATATCTGATTTTCTTTCTCTAAAATCAGACTCTAATCTACTTCTATCTCTATCAATTTCCTTAACGGCATCTGAGAGCATAGATTTTTTTTCCAATTCAGCTTTTTCCCTTGTATCTTGAAGAAGCTTTTGAGTTTTTATCTCTGTAGAATTTAATTTTACTCTAGCTATTATATAACGGGACATAAACCCGAAAGCAAATGCTACTACAACAGAGGTGATTAATATTTGGCTTCCAATCATAAAACACCTCGATAACATAATTTATTTTAAGTATAGTGCATAATAAAATTATATACTATAACATATCTACATAGTATAGTAGCAAACTGAAAAAGTCAATGTGTAGAGATAAATTAAATTATTGACTTTTTTGTTACTTCAATATAGAATACATAGGTTAATAAATTCTTTAATTAATTTTAATAATAGAAACATTTGAAAAAGGAGATTGCTATATGGCGTCAATTAAACCATTAGGAGACAGAGTTTTACTTAAAGTTCTTGAAACAGAAGAAAAAACAGTATCAGGTATTTTAATTCCAGATACTGCAAAAGAAAAAACACAAAGAGCAGAAGTTATTGATATAGGTGACAGTGATGAGATAAAAGTAAAAAAAGGTGATATGGTTATACATGATAAGTATGCTGGTACACCGATAAAAGATAATGGTAAAGACTATCTAATTGTAGAAAGTAAGGATGTTATTGCTGTAATTATTTAATAGTTAAAATAATACTTTAGGCACATGTTTAATTAATTTTCTTGAATTTTTTTGAAAGTTAGTTTAGCATGTGTTTTTTATTAAAAAAATTAGGTCTCATGTAAAATTAGTAATATATATTCATAATTTAATATATTACTAAAAAGGTTTTTTATGACAGCATCTGAACAGATTATGGTTGCAGCTAAAACGCTATTTAAAAAATATGGATTTAAGAAAACATCTATGAGTGATATTGCTCTTATGGTGCATAAGTCTAAAAGTAGCATCTATCATTACTTTAAGAGTAAAGAAGAAATATTTATTGCTATAGCTGAAAAAGAGTCAAGTGATTTAAAGAAAGCTCTTTATGAGGCTATAAAAAAAGAAGACGTAGTTGAGGGTAAATTAAGAGCATATATACTTACTCGTCAAAAAGAGTATGTTAGGCTTGCGAGCCTTTATGAAGCGCTTCATAGTAATATACTTGAGGATTTTACTCTTATAGAGCATATGAGAAGTCGTTATAATAAAGAAGAGTATAATACTATAAAAATGATTTTAAGGCGGGACTTTAAAAAAGGCTTGCTTAACATTGATTTAGATCCTGCTATTCGTTTAATACTTGCAACTATTAGGGGATTTGAAATTGAGTGGGCACAAAATAAAAATCCAGAAGAGAATTCAGTTGATTTAGATGCTCTCATTCAAATAATATTTTATGGCATTCTAAAACGCTGATAGCTTATGCTTAAATATCCACTAACATACATTGTTTATATAACTTGTACTTTTAGCTTGGGTATTATATCGTTTTTAAACACAGAAAACACCTCAAAAATAATAATTTTTATATTAATAATATTCTCGTTTATGACTTTATTTTTAGTGTTATACTTAGTATTAAAGCTTAATAAAACAAAAATAGCTTTTATATTGATACTTATTCTAGTACTAATTTCAGGATATTTATATGCAAACTTGAGGTATAGGGATTATTTTGAAAATAGCTTACTTAATATAGATACAGAAAATGTTGAGATAAAAGCATTTAGTGGAATTGTTAATCATTATGATGGACAATTCTTTTTAAGAGAGCGTTATGAGGTTAATGTTAATAGCATATTTGATGGAAAAAGCTGGATTAAAGCAAACGGGATTATTAGGCTTTATAATGGTGGGCGGTATAAACTAAAAATAAATGATAAAATTGTGGTGAGCTCTACTATTAATCTTTATAAAGATATACTTACAAATGACAATATTACAAAAAGTTTTGAGAGTAGGCTTGTTTTTGGTGTTGCGAATATATATTACAGAACTCCTATGACAGTAGAAAAAAATAGTTTTTCTGTTAAAAATTACCTTAATACTTATGCCATCCCTATAAGAAATTATATAAAAAAATCTCTTTCCATAATGAATCCTATAGAATATAGCATAGCTCAGTGTATAGTTTTGGGTGATAAGTCTATTGTTCCTGATAGTATAGAAAACACTTTTATTAATGCTGGTATAGCTCATATATTAGTTGTGTCAGGAATTCACCTTAGTATAATATATTTAATTATAAACATATTATTATTAATGTTGCGTTTAGATTTTTATAAAAGATTACTGATTTCTATTTTTATAACATTTTTAATATATGTTCCTATAACACTATATTCTATACCTGTTTTAAGGTCTTCTATAATGCTTATAGTTTTTTGTATTACATTATATTATGACAGAACTAAAAATACATTAAACTCACTTTTTTTAACAGCTTTAATAATATTAATACTTAATCCTGTCTCTATTATGGATATAAGTTTTCAATTTTCATTTTTAGCAACATTTGCTATAATAATATTCTTCCCAATATATTCTCATTTTGTAAGAGACAGATTAGTTATGAATAAAATATTAAAATATATTGTCTATATTACAGATTCTTTTGCAATAAGCGTTTCTGTTTTAGTAATGCTTTTACCTTTAAGTTTAGCATATTTTGGAGTATTTAATATAACCTCAATTGTGTCTAATTTGTATGCAGTGTTTCTTGCTTTTTTAATACTTGTAATTTCTTTTATTTCTGTAATAACGAGCATATTTTCAAAAACATTATCTGTTTATCCTTTAAATACATTAGAGTTTATAACAAGCATACTTATTAATGCAACCGAGAAAATGTCATCTTTAGATTTTTTAAGATTTTATTTTGATATGCCAATTAGGGTATCTGTTTTGATAACATTTGTTTTTATTGTGGGGTCTATAATTGTAAAATATATATATGATAATAAATATGCTAGTAATATCTAAATAAATATCCAACACCAATTAATGCACCTGCATTTATATATGGTGATAAAGTTCCTGGTGTGATATCTGAGTTACTTAAAAACATATTAGGTAGTTCGAAAGAAAAATATCCTCCAAGACGCATAGTTAAGTTTCCTGTAAAAAATATATTATATTCAAAAGTTGTTTTAGCATAAGCTATAAATTTTGTTGGACTTGGAATTGTTATAGAAGCAGTATTGTTTGTTGCCTCATCTGCAGAGATTCTTTCAAAATCAAGTGAGTAGTCGAGAGGAGTGATATAAACTCCTCCTCCTATTCCCCAAGAGAAATTCTTGAAGAAATGTAATTTTATAAGAGCACCCGTCCCAATAGAAAAATAGGATGTTTTAGTTATTACTGTAGCATAATTTGTAGGACCTACTGGTTGAGTAATAATTGCACTTGATCTTGTATCTACATACGATAATGAAGTATCAAGTAAAAAACTCATTCCTGAAAAAGTACCTTTTAAGTCAAGGTAAAAGCCTGTTTGAAGTACTCCGTTTAAGGATAGTCCAGCAGTTCCTTTTATGAAACCTAGTGGCTTTACTGTCGATATGCCTTCTATATATTTCATGTTTTCTTTTGTTGGGAAATTAATTGTTCCTCCACCAGTGAAGTAGCCTGCTAATTCAAAAGCGTTTTGGGCATATAAGTTAGTGGTACTAATTAATATTATTAAAATTGTTAATTTTATATTTAAAGTTTTTATTGTTTTCATAACAGTATATTAAACAAATCGGAATGCAATACGACAAACTATATGATCTTGATTTCTAGAAATATCTGCTTTCTTGCTTTTTGCATGATATAGACGATTATTTAGTATAATTTCAGTTGTTTTTCTCATTTTGTAAAGTTTTTGACTAAAATAGCCAAGTATCAAACCAAATGTCAGCCGTCATTGCAACTGCTATAAACCAGAAAAATAATATCATTACTATTGGTAAAAGTGCCATTCTAAAGTATACTCTATAAAATTGTGATATTGAGCCACCTGATTCTTTAACTTCTTTTTTATATCTAAATAGTTGTTTTAAATAACTAATTGTAACAGGGATAGTAACAATTGTCGCAATAGCTACAGTTATTAGTAGCACAAGAACAGCAATAGATTCATTATAGTTTAATAGAATTATAGCAGGAATCAGTACAATAATAACATCAAATATAAGTACTGAAAATATTTTTACTGGAGAAAGAGTTTTTTGTTTGTTTTCTCTTTCTTTTATACTACGTTTTAATTCAGGATCATTTATATCCATATTTTTTGCTTCTTCTATATTGTTTAATAAATGCTCTTTAAAGTCTCCAATTTCTACTTGCGAAATATCTAGTTTCATTTTTTTATAATGATTTTTATTTACTGTATAGGAACTTTTATTTTCAAGATTAATAAACGTAGCGGTTATTTTTTTTATTTCTAGTCCATCATAAGGGATGATGTCACACATAAAAATACCTAGATTATAAAGATGTTTTTTTCCATAATAAAGAAACTTGACAAATTTATCAGGAATTACAGTATCCGCTTCTTCTGAACATTTATATGTATTATAGTTTTCTATAAACGCACTTCTTTTTTTTGACATTATGAAAAAATTAAAAAGTCCAAGAATTGAAATCATTATAAGTGGTTTTATATAAAAAAATCCAACAATACCTGCACAAATGAGTATTATATCTAAACCCACCATAATCTTAAAGCTATTATTTAATTTTTGTATCATTATATTTTATCCTTACTTTATTTTTATATAGTAAGAGTATATTTGTTATTCGTCATTAAGTCAATATTTTTAATTAGGACTATCTAAATTATTGATATAAACTTTGTATTTTCTAAAGATTAATTTAGTATTGTGTCAATATTACCACTAGCAATAATTTTTTTTAGGTTTTCATATTCTATAGAAACTATTAATTCAATATATTCATCATTTTTATATTTTGATTTTACGACTTTACTATGGGTATCTATAATTTTTTTAAGTTTATTTTTGTCAATATTTTCATGAGCTTCTTTTAAGAGTAAATATTCAATTTTTGTTTTGGCTAAATTAAAAGCAGCATTAATGGCAGATTCTTTTTTTAAGGAATCAGCTATACCAATTTCTGGGTATCCTACAGCTTTTATTATTACTTTGTTATCACTTACCCAACCATACTTTGATGTTTCTTTTATGGTGTCATTACTGATGCATGATGCAAGTAGGGTGAGCATAGAAAAAATAAAAATGCAATGTTTTATTTTGATGACTTTCTCCTAACATATTCCTTATTTTATATCATATTAAATTAATTATCGAAATAGTTCAATAGTTATTTCCTTCCTAATATAAAATAAACTCAAAAGACATCTATTTATACAAAATATCAGCTTTTATTTTCAGTCGAGTAAACTGACCTGTATGAAATCCAACAAAAGCAACAAATCCTACACTTTTTATGTCGTTTTTAATATATGTGGCTATTTTAAACTCTATATACAGTAATAATTTCACATATACATGTTGCCTAATGGTATTTATATACTACTAGAAGTATATTTTATTGAAATAATATGATTTTTTAAGCTAGAATACTTGGCGTTAATGTGAATATTGCTATACTTAAATTCATAAGGGGGGTAGTAGTGGTAGTTCTATGTCGTTTTCAAATTTAAAAAAAGCCACATTGTTTTTTATTTTAAAAATTACACTCATTGAGTGTGCCTAAAGAGGCAAGGAGTTGTTTATGAAGAAGATTATTTTATTAATCACGGTAGTTTTGGCATTTGCTTTGTTTTCTTGTTCGGGTAAGGAGATAGCTGGACCTGAAAGTGTACCTAATGTGAAACCAAGAGAACTTAAT
>CAMRCO010000037.1 GCA_947040945.1 uncultured Spirochaetia bacterium | reverse complement strand
CTATACTACTTCGAGTATAATTTTATGCTAATAAATACTATACATAGAAACTACATATTAGGGTATAGCCTCTAAAGTGTTGGATTTGTGGGTTTTATAATAGAGGTTGGGTTTTATTGTAAAGCATGGTTAGACATTGATTATATATTTCTAATATGATATACTCCACACTGTAAAATACCTTTGTTAGGATAATTTAAGAGATTTCTATGTCTATTTCATTAACTGAGCTAGGATATATTCTTAAGCTCGATTTTATAAATACTATAACAGTTTCATTGTTAGCTCTATATGTTGGTCGTCTTATAAAAACTAAAAGTGAGCTTTTTGATAGCGTTGGTCTTCCTGCCGCTGTAACTGGTGGATTGATATTTGCTTTTGTGAATTTTATTTTAAGATCATTGAATATTCTAACAATCGAATATGATACTTCACTTCAAAATCCATTTATGATGGTGTCATTTATATGCATTGGACTTTCAGTTTCTGTGCATGAGTTTAGAAAAGAGTATAAACGTTTATTCATTTTTGTTGTCTTAAGTATTTTTATGGCATTATCTCAAAATGCTATAGGTGTATTTCTAGCCTCAATTATTGGCATTAATCCATTATTAGGACTTCTTTCAGGATCTGTGTCTTTAAGTGGAGGATATGCTTTATCATCTATTTTTGGTAAGGTAGTAGAAAATATGGGCGTTAATGGTGCTCATTCTATAGCTTTGTCTTCAGCAACATTTGGAATTGTCGCAGGTGCACTTTTAGGTTCTCCTTTGGGTGTGAGCATTATAAAATCTAAAGGGCTAGAGGCGAAAAATTTAGTTGAGGAAAAAGACATTGATGTTATTAATAATAGTCATAAATTTAATATAACTGCACAATCATTATTTGTTAATCTAACATTACTATTTGCTTTAATGAGCTTAGGTATGCTTGTAAGTATATTATGTAAGATGTATACGAGGGTCATTTTACCATCTTATATTCCTGCAATGCTTTGTGCTATAATTTTTAGCAATATAAAGGGAAAAAGAAAAATCATTGATAGCTATAGTGGTTTAATTGCAATACTTAAAAATACATCAATATCTATATTTCTTTCAATGGCGTCTACCTCTTTAAAACTTTGGCAATTAGATACATTAATACTACCAATATTTTTCATACTGGTTTGTCAAGTTGCATTCATGTATTTTTATACTAAGTATATAGTTTTTAAGGCTATGGGTTCCAATTATGATTCGGCTTTAATGGTATCAGGCATGTGTGGTTTTGGGCTTGGTTCTATGACTAATGCCATGAGTAATATGGGTGAAGTTAGCTCTAAATATGGATATACGCTTCATCCTTATTTAATAGTTTCTATAACAGGAGCATTCATAATTGAAGTATTTCAAATACCTATGATAGTTACTGCTGTGAAGTTTCTTTCAAAGTAAAGTTTTATTTGTTTTCATAAAATAGTAGAGCTAAAACTCCCACCACTGAACCTGTTATTAAAGATATTATTAAGACAGGCATTATTAAAAAAGAAATGTCGTGTAATTTAAATAAATATTTAGATACGAATAGCTGTGTTATATTATTTGCTACTGCCCCTAAAATACTTAATCCAAGAAGAGAAAATACTTTATTAAACTTAGACATACTCTTCATAATTATTACAGAGACAATTCCTCCAGAAAGCCCTAAGTAAAATGGAGGAGTAAATATATATGCAAAAAGTAGTGCAACTGACAGGTTTTTTATACAAATAAGCAGTATTAATTCTTTAAGAGTAAAAATATTAAGTATTGTAATTATGACTATAAATGCAAATCCTATTCTAAAATAAGGAATTGGACGAGGAAACATATTTTCAAGTGAAGTTATAAAGAAAGACAAAAATGCAAAAAACATTATGTCATAAAGTCTTCGTTTACCCATATGTAATTTTATAGACTCATAAAAATTCATATCACTTATCTCACAAAAGAGTCTATTGTAACTCCACTTTCTTTGTCAGTTACAGTTGTAAACGTGATAGTAATATAATTAGGCATGCATATTAATGGCATATTTTTAAGTACTCCATCTTTTATGCATAATTTATCAGAGCATTCTGATTCAGTGAAATAAACTTGCTTATCTTGTATTTTTATTACTGTTTTACCTAATACTCCATTAAGCTCTATAATTCTATTTTCATTTAAATTATACATCAATTCTTTTTCGTATGTTTTAATTAAAATTGTTTCTGACTTTTTATTTTTAGTACCAAACAGAATTATTATAATAATCAATATAGTAACTATAGAGGCGTCACCTATTTTAATCATTTTCTTTGGCTGTAATTGTAAGGGAGCTTGGATTCATTTTTACAACATTTACATTTTCTGGTATACTTAATTTTATAGGGACTTCATTATATGTACCTGCCTCATTAATGTTAGAAAGGTCTAGGTACGCTTTAATGTTTGTGTATTTTATATTTGTAATAGTATTTTCAATGCCTTCAAGTACTACATATTCTATTTTGTATCCACCATCAATTTCTACTCGAAACTGGCTTTGTAAATTATTTATATTTGTGTATGTATTTGATACTATATTTTCTGTGAATAATATATTAACTTTGGCGGTGTTTATATTCGCAGTTATATATTTTGGTAGGATTAAATATTTTGACATTGTATAATTACTATTTATGTTTGATATATTTATTTGTGATATGCTAATATTACTTATTTTACTTACTAGGCTTTGAGGTCCATATATAGTTACAGTTTTAGGATTAATACTTATACCGCTTAGTTGTGCGTTTTCATTAGTTTTACCTATTATGTCGGGTATTATATTAACATTTTTACTTAATGTTTCTTCTAATGTAAGATTGATTTTTCTTGGTTTTATAGAAGTGGTTAATCTTGTATTTTTGTTCATGTCAAAATCTAGTTCTATATCGTAGTTATTTTTTCCAACTTTTGCATTAGTTAAGTCTATAAAAGCGACTATTTTTTCAGGTAAAGCAATATACTTATCTTTAAATACTTTAATGTTTACTAATGTTTCAAGTCCATCAGATTCTAAAATAGCTAAACCAGAAGGTATATTTCTTATTTCAACATCAATTTGATATTCTTTATTTCCTTCAGCTTCATATCTTACATAAATAAATACTAAAAAGGACATTAATAAACATACTATTTTTATGCGAATATTTTTAAGCATTATTTTATCTCTAAATACTCTTTAATTTTATTTTTAAGCTCTTCTTTAGTTAGATTATATTCTAATTCAGCATTATGGACAATAGATACACACTGGTTTTCTTCTGACACAACAATTACAACAGCATCAGTGTGCTCAGATATTCCAATTGCTGCTCTATGTCTAGTGCCAAGCCTTTTATTTTTTACTTTAGGTTCAGTTTGAGTAAGAGGGAGGTAAACGCTTACAGCATCAATTTTATTTTGAGTTATAATAACAGCTCCATCATGGATAGGGGTGTTTTTATAAAAAATAGTTTCTATAAGTTCTTCTGATATATTAGCGTCAATTACTACTGAATCATCTATATAGGAGTGGAGAGATGTAGTTTTTTGAAGTACTATCAAAGCACCAAATCCTTTGCATGAGAGACTGTAGCTTGCATTTACTATTTTTTGTATAGATGAGCTTTCATAAGACATGGAGCGTCCTAAAGACGTTTTGCTTCCGAGCACTCTAAGTCCATGTTTTATTTCTGATTGGAACAAAACAACAACAGCTATAACTCCTACTTGAAATAACCTATCGAAAATCCAAGTTACAGTTGATAGATTTAGTATTCTAGATGCTATTGTAAAAACTAATATTAATAAAATTCCAATTGCAATACTATAAACTTTGGTTTTACGCATTAAAAGGTATATAACATACATAAAAGAAGCCACTATTATAATGTCTAGTGCATAGATTAGATATCTAAAAGGTGAGTTTGTTGTTAGATCATTTAAAAAATAAAACATTAATACAAATATCCTCAGAATGTTATTCTAGCATATAAAAATATATTTGTAAAGAAGTTTCTATTGAAGTTTTTAATTATATAAAATATAATTTGTTTTATGTAGTATTTATTTTAAGGAGATATATAAAAAAATGGAAATAAAAATGAAACCTGTGATTAAAGATGTTGTTCAAAAAAAGTTTATATTTATAATAATTGGACTTGGTATAATAATAGCTATAGCTTTAAGTGTAGTTACAGTTAGCACAGGGTCAAAGGGTATAGTATTGCGTTTCAGTAATGCTGTAAGTGTTCGTGATGCGGGACTTTCTTTCAAAGTTCCTATTATAGAAACTGTTAGGTTAATGGAAGTTAGAGAACAAAACACTCAAAGAACTTTCTCTGTTTCAAGTAAAGACATACAAACAATTGATGTTACAATAAATGTACAATTTGCTATTACGGGGGATGTGCTTGAGCTTTACAAAAACTTTGGCACTGACTATAATGCAAGACTTATAGAGCCTAGAGTATCAGAAAGTATTAATGCAGTTGTTGCAAGATACACAATAGAGGAGTTTGTAGAAAAACGCTCTGTTTTGGCACAAGAATTACTAGAAGAGCTTAAAAGTGATTTTTCGCCCTACGGAATTACAGTATCAGCTTCTTCTATAATTGAGCATGAGTTTAGTGATGAGTTTAATAATAGTATTGAGGCTAAAAAAATAGCAGAACAAGATGCTTTGCGTGCTAAAAATGACCTTGAGAGAATAAAATATGAAGCACAAGCTGAGGTAGAAAAATCACAAGGTATTGCTGAGGCTAATAGAATTGTTGAAACATCTCTTTCTGATATGCTTATAAAACAAAAGATGATAGATAAATGGGATGGAAAACTTCCACTTTATCAAGCAGGAGATGGTGGAGCTGCTATTTTTAATATGCCTACTAGATAGTCAGATTATCCTATATTTTTATCATAAGGCACTCCGAGTGCAGTGGGTGCTTTTGATGATTTTGATGTAAATATTAATACAATTAAAGTTGTTATATATGGAATCATTTTATATACGCTGTTTGGTATACCTAAACTACTAAGAATTGGTATGCCTGAATATGCAGCCGACATTGTTTTCATAAATCCAAAGAAGAAAGCCGCAACTAATATTCGTTTAGGGTTCCATTGCCCAAATATAAGAACAGCCAATGCTAGAAATCCATAACCTGCAACTGTTGCATTAAAGTTTGTGGATGTAGGTATTACAAATACTAACCCTCCAAGACCTGCTAATGCACCTGAAATTGCTACAGAAATATATCTGATTTTATGTACATTAATTCCAACAGAGTCTGATGCTTGTGGATGTTCTCCACAACTTCTAACACGAAGTCCAAATCTTGTTTTATATAGAACGACATAAGAAAGTATAAGTATTATAAATCCTAAATAAGTTGTTATATAGGTGTTCTTGAAAAATAAGCTTCCTATTACTGGTATACTTGAAAGTAGTGGGACACTTTCGATTCTAAATGAATTAACAAATGTTATTTGCTGAACATTGTTTATGAATCTCGCTACATATATAGCAAAAGCTGGTGCGAATAAATTGAGAGCAGTACCACTTATGACTTGATTTGCGTTTACACTTATCGATGCGTATGCATGTAATAATGAAAAAACAAGTCCTGATAAACATGCTATAATAATTGCTATAATTAAAGTAATAGTTGACGGAAACACACTTCCAAATAGGCTTATGAATAAAATGCTTGAAAAAGCACCCATAATCATAATTCCTTCTAAAGCAATATTTATAATTCCAGACCTTTCTGAGAACATACCACCTAATGATACAAGTAAAAGTGGAATAGAAAAAAACATTGTTTGTTGAACTAAAAAATATAAAGTATCCATTATTTATCCCTAATTAATTTTTTTAATAAAGATATAGTTAGCTTTTTGAATATTAAAGAAAAAGCACTAAAATATATTATAGCAGCGATTATTATGTCTATTACCTCAGGAGTAAAATCATATATTTGCATATAAAATCCACCCACATTCATGTAAGCTATAAAAAGACCTGCGACAACAATGCCTATTGGATGAGAAAATCCTAGAAGAGCAACAGGTATTCCCATAAATCCTTCATTAGCCAAAAGGTCTACAACCTCTATGTGCTTGCCTGAACCTGCTAAATAAAATAATCCACCACCAAGCCCAGCAAGTGCGCCTGCTATAGCCATTGATAAAATAATGCTTCTTTTTTCACTTATACCAGCATATTTACTAGCATTTCTATTTAGCCCACATGCCTTAAGTTCGAATCCTAGTGTTGTTTTTTCTAGTATAATGAAAATAATTATTGCGAATATAATTGCTATAAAAAAACCACCGCCAGCTGATGAGCCTTTAAATAAAATATCCATACCCATTCTAGGTACTAACGAAGCTTCAGGCACATTTTGAGACTGATTTTTGAGTGGGTCAAATATTGTTTTAAGAACTAAGAAGTTTACCAAGTACATACCAATATAATTCATCATTATAGTTGATATAACCTCGTTTACGTTAAGGTAAGCATTGAGAACCCCCGGAATAGATGCCCATAAAGCGCCTGCTAAAAAAGCTGCAAAAATTGCTACAATCCAATGAATGGAAGGGTCAATCCAAGTACAAGTAATCGCAATATAAACAGCTACAAATGCTCCTACTATAAATTGTCCTGCAGCACCTATATTAAATAAACCAGTCTTAAAAGCAAACCCAACAGAAAGCCCTGTGAATATTATAGGAGTTGCGAAATATATAACTTGACCCACCGACCTAATACCATTATTAAAACCACCAAAAATTATTGTCATAAACCCATTAATTGCTTGATGTGGATTGCTTACTAATAATATTATAAAACCAAAAATAAGACCTACTATTACAGCGATTAAAGATGCTATAATGTTTAAGAATGTAGGGGAGTCAAGTAGTGTTAGTATCTTTTTCTTCATTAGCTCACACTCCTTTTAGAACCTGCCATATAAAGCCCAAGCTCATTAATAGTAACATCATTAGGATTGACATTAGCTACAATCTCGCCATCATACATAACAAGTATTTTATCACTTAAGTTTACAACATCATCAAGCTCTAGTGACACAAGTAAAACAGCTTTGCCTGAATCTCTTTGAGATATAATTTCATTATTAATATATTCTATAGCACCAACATCAAGACCACGTGTGGGCTGAACTGCTATTAGTAAATCAGGATTTCGGTCAACTTCTCTCGCTATAATAGCTTTTTGTTGATTTCCTCCCGACATATTTTTTGTTATAGTTTTACTTCCTTTACCACTTCGTATATCAAAACGTTCTATTAAATAATCTGAATATTTATCTATTTCATTAAAATTTAGAAATGAATATTTTTGGAAAGTATCCTTAAAATAAGTTTGTAATATTAAATTGCTGTTAAGCTTATAGTCGAGTATTAGTCCATGTTTATGTCTGTCTTCAGGTATATGTCCCATGCCTAAAAGTGTTCTGTTTCGTATTTTCATATTAACAATATTAGTATTATTTAATAAAATCTCACCACTTGATATTTTATTAAGCCCTGATAGAGCATATATTAAATCTGTTTGACCATTGCCATCAATACCCGCAATACAAACAATTTCGCCTTTTCTTACTTCAAAACTTACATTATTTACTATATTTTTACCAGTTTCTTTATCTTTTACACATAGATTTTTTACAGATAAAACAGTGTCAGTAGGTGTAGAAGGCTTTTTGTCTACAGTAAGAGATATTTTTCTGCCCACCATCATCTCACTCATCTCTTCTTTAGAAGTGCTTTTAACGTCTATTGTACCTATATACTTACCTTTTCTTAAAACAGTGCATCTATCAGCCACGTCTTTTATTTCGTTTAATTTATGTGTTATAAATAAAATAGATTTTCCCTCATTAGTGAGGTTTTTCATTATTTTCATAAGGTCTATTATTTCGTTTGGAGTGAGTACTGCTGTAGGTTCATCAAAAATAAGTATATTATTTTTTCTATAAAGCATTTTTAATATTTCAATTTTTTGTAATGCACCAACAGTTAAAGTAGACGCTACTTTGTCAGGTTCTATATTTAAATTATATTTTTGGCTTAAAGCTAAAACATTCTCTCTAGCTTCATCCATTTTAAGCATACCATTTTTTACAGTTTCAACACCAAGTATAATATTCTCTAAAGATGTAAAATTATGCACTAACTTAAAATGCTGATGAACCATACCAATACCTAAACTGTTTGCTACATTAGGGTTATCGATACTGACATATTTACCATCAATTTTTATTTGACCACTATCAGGCTTATAAAGTCCAAATAGCACACTCATAATAGTAGATTTACCTGCTCCATTTTCTCCAAGCAGAGCATGTATTTCGCCTTTTTTAAGTTTTATAGTAATATTATCATTCGCTATAATGCCCGGGAAATATTTAGTAATATTAAGCATTTCTACTACATTAGTAGATGTGGTCTCATTATTCATAATATAGTCCTTCAAAAATAAAAGCATACATTAAAATAGATAATGCATGCTTTTTTATTTAATTATTTAATTTTCATTTTTAATAATGATTTAATTAATAAACTCTATTTTAGTTGTGTCAGATGCTAATTCATCTACTGATTTAACATCAGTGTCTTTTTTTAATTGCATATCACTTGATATAAGTTTTTGGTATATTGAAGCATAATCTGGTTCAGTAAAATTCTTAAACTTAGAAAAATCGTTAGGAAGACCTACACCATTATCAGAAGCATCTAGTGTAACAATTTGTCCACCGGGGAATGTGTTATTATAATAGCTGTCTAAAGCTCCATATACAGATTCACCTAGCATTTTTATAGCACTAGTTATAATAGTTGGAGATTCAGCACTTTGATCAACATCAACACCGATAACATAGGCATCATTTTGTTCAGCTGCAGCCATTACAGAGTTGCCAACACCACCACCACAAGCAAATATAACTTGAGTTCCACTTCTATACCAAGAAGCTGCCAAAGTTTGGCTTTCTGGTGAAGCATTAAAAGTTCCAACATAAGTATATTTAATGTTTATATTAGTTATGCCAAGTTCAGTAGCAGCATATTCTGCTCCTTGAACAAATCCGTAACCAAAACGTATAACAGCAGGAACAGCCATTCCACCCATAAATCCTAGATTTGTATATCCTTCTTTAACGGCAGCATATCCTGCTAAAAATCCAGATTGTTCTTCAGCATAATAAACTGAATATACATTTTTTTCTATTCTGAAGTCAGTAGATGTACCGTCTTGAGGTCTTCCATCTAATAAAACAAACATAGTTTCAGGGTATGAATCTTGTGCTATATATATAGCAGGCTCAAATAAAAAACCAGGAGTAACAATTATTTTTGCTCCAGCTTTAACCGCAAGGTCAATAGAGTCTATATATGCATCAGTTGTTTTTTCTTCAGGCTGATAATATTTGTGTGAAATATTATTTTCTGTAGCATATTTCACAACTCCTTCCCAAGAACCTTGGTTAAAAGATTTGTCATCAATTGTACCGAGGTCAGTTATAAGTGCGATTTCAGAACCTTGAGTTGTTTTACTTCCACCACAAGATATAGCAAAAACAATTATAGAAAGCATCAAAGCAATTTTTTTAAACATGTTTTTCTCCCAGATGAATATTTTTTATAAGACTAAATCTACTAGTAATAAGCATTTTTGTCAAGTTTTAAAGTAAAATTATTATATTTAAGCTGTTGTTAATTTCTATTAAACAAGTTATTATAAATGATAATCTTTATTATTAGGAGTGATTTATGAAAATAGTTTTAGGGGCAGATCATGGTGGTTTCGCTCTGAAAGAATGTATTAAGAAATATTTAATTTCTAAAAACACTATTGAGACAATAGATATTGGGTGTTTCATAGAAGAATCTGTTGATTATCCTGATATTGCTTTGAATGCTGCGTCTAAATTAAAAGAAATTAATGCTGACTATATATTTGCTTTTTGTGGAACAGGCATAGGAATTTCTATTGCTCTGAATAAAATTGACAAAATATATTGTGCTAATATTTATAATGTTTCATCAGCTAAACTTGCTAAGGAACATAATGCTGTTAATGCTATTGCTATGGGTGGGCGAGAACTTGACTTCGACACAGCAATTTTAATGGTTAATGCTTTCCTTGAAGCGGAAGTTTTAAGTGATAATCATAAACGTAGACGAGCTAAAATAGGTTATTAAAGTATTCTAAAGAAAGCAAAATATATTCTAGAGAGGAATCTGTTTTAATATTGACAGTTGGAGTAAAAAAGAATTTAATGAAAAATGCTATCACTAAAATATTTATTTTAATGTTTATAGTTTTACTAAACTCTAATATATTATTTTCAAATGAGATTGAAGATAATATAATAAAAATGCGTATTAGCTATTATGACAATAAATATATTCCTAGCTCGAGTGAACTTTTAAGTATGTATGAAAATGATATAAAAAATATAGATGACTTTGAAAGTCGGGTAAACCTTACAGCACTTTGGGGTATAATTTATACTGAACTTACTTTGTATTATTATACAAATATAAAACAAGAAAATATTGAAACACTTACTAGCTTATATAAAAAACATAGGCAAGAAGTTAAACGCTCTAAAGTGTCTGAAACCGCTAGATTAAGTGCTGAGTTTGCTTTTTTAATGCTTAAACTAAACCCTAGTAAATATGTTCTTTATATGCAAGACACTAGAAGTTTATTCTTAAAAGCTTTAGTGCTAGATAAAAATAATATTAAAGCCAAATTCGGTATTGGAAAATGGTGGGCGTATGTTGTTATAGACCGAAATCATAGAGAAGTAAATAATGCTATGTCTCAAGTAAATAAATATTTGGGAGATATTGTTATAGAGGAGTTTAAGGATATTGATGCTTGGGATAGCGTGGATTTATTTAATATATATTATATAAGATCAATTTTTAATATGAGAATACTTAATACTCAAGTTGGATATGAAGACTTAATTAAAGCTAAAAAAATTCATCCTGATTCAAATATAGTCAAAAAACTAGACGATTTATATGCTAGAAATATAGTAAAATGGTTTTAACTTTTTTAAGATTTACTATTTTAATACTTTTGCTTTTATTGAAAATAAGTGTTAGTTATAGTCAAGATATTGTACAAAAAGAGTGGAAATTTATACATAATCCTCCTTATTATGCAAATTATGGATATTTAAACAGATTTGGTGACCTTGAAATATTCAGTCCTTATATTGGAATAGGGTTGCAACCGACTCAGTTTTCAGTAGCAGTTTATGCTCAAACAGGTATTAATTTATTTTATAAAAATTTTACATGGAGACTTGAATATTTAAACGGTATTATTCCTGATTTTAGTTTATTTGATTATAAAAATATTGAGTATTTTGGTCAAAATATATTTTTTTATAACTTTAATAATAGCCGAATATCGTCGACTACAAAAATGGGTAACTTTGTATATGCCACTCATGTAAAATATATGGATGAACTTGAATCTAATGTAAACATAATGTTTGGAATTAAGCAAATATTTAGTTTTGACTCTCAAATTTATAATAGTGAGTTTATTACTATAACTAGTTTACTTAATTTTGGAATAGACCATATAGTAGATGTAAATGAGTCATCCTACTATCTTAAATTTAAAATACCACTTACAATAGATTTTTTACATAGTAAGCTAGGTTTTATGATTACAGGTTTTTATACGGATTATATATCTAAAGATAGAAATTATATTATAGGTGAAACATTTTCAGGTTATGATGAAGCGATTGATATTTTTATAAAAAATGAAAATGGTCTTTTTAATAATTTTTATGATTTATATGGATCATTAGACATTATTTATAGAGTTTATATGCGTTTTTTACCATCAGGATTTGACAGGATATATGTGGCAGTTGGTGGTACTACTGGAGTCGCCTTTAGAAAAGAAAATAAAAATACTGACTTTCTATATATGGGAACTGCTGCTTTGGGATATGAACTTTATGACACTGTGCCATTTGAAGTAAGGTTTTCAGTAGATATGGATGGAAATTTTTTCTTTAATATGTCTGTTGTAAGTCCAATATCTCACAGTTTTGATAGCAATTTAGATTAAGTTGAAAGGAAATAAAAATTAATATAATTAGAGTTCTATATATAATATTAGGGAGCATGTCTCTAGGGATAGGTATAGTTGGAATATTTCTTCCACTACTACCCACGACACCATTTCTATTACTCACAGCATTTTGCTATGCCAAAGGGTCAAAAAAATTTCATGATTGGTTTATATCTACTTGGGTATATAAAAAACATCTTGAAAGCTTTGTTACGAATAGAAGCATGACACTTAAAACAAAAATGACTATTTTACTTACCGCAAGTACAATGCTACTTTTTCCACTTATAATTATTGATAATACTATAGTTAGAATAGTAATTATATTTCTATACTTTTATAAATATTTTTACTTTTTTAAGTTTATAAAAACAATACCAAGTGATAGTGTATTAAAAGACGATAAAAAAAGCCCTAGACTATAAAAAAATCTAGGACTCATATTTATTACAATTTTAATATATTAAAATTCAATTTCTGATTCAGATATTCCTAAAAGTTTGGCAATACCTAAAGCATAATCTCTGTGTGCTTTGGCACAATTGTTTATATGACGAAGTTTCACTTGTTTTGTAGCATCGCCCATAGCACGAGCTGTGTTGCCGTATAAAGCTTCTTTTTGTTCAGCTGACATGATATTGAATAAATCTGTTACTTGGAAGTAATATTGGTCATCATCTTCTCTAAAGTCATACTGATAAGCCGCTCCTGTCATATCTAGAGGAGGCTCTTTGTGTTCAGGTTGTTCTTGCCACTTGCCCTCGCTATTAGGCTCATAAGCAATTGTTGAACCAAAATTACCATCAACTCTCATGCCTCCATCTCTGTGATAGTGGTTTGTAGGCACTTTAGATTTGTTTACAGGTATTTGATAATGATTTACACCTAGTCTATGACGTTGTGTATCTCCATAAGAGAATAATCTTCCTTGAAGCATTCTGTCAGGTGAAAAACTAATACCCGGTACAACATTAGCAGGATTAAATGCTGACTGTTCTACTTCAGCAAAATAGTTTTCAGGATTGCGATTAAGCTCAAGCATACCAACTTCAATGAGTGGGAACTCTTTTTTAGACCAAACTTTAGTTAAGTCGAATGGGTTGAAAGGCATTTTGTTTGCTTGCTCTTCAGTCATAACTTGAATATGTAATTTCCATTTAGGAAAATCACCTTTTTCAATGCTTTCAAGTAAATCTTTTTGATTGCTTTCTCTGTCTTTAGCAACAACAGCCTCAGCTTCAGCATCAGTTATATTTTCTATTCCTTGCATAGAAACGAAATGAAATTTAACCCAAGTACGTTTGTTTTCACTGTTTATCATGCTAAAAGTATGGCTACCAAACCCATGCATGTGGCGGTAACTTTTTGGTATACCTCGGTCACTCATAGTGATAGTTACTTGATGAAGAGCTTCAGGTAAGTTAGTCCAAAAATCCCAATTGTTTTGAGCACTACGCATATTAGTTTTTGGGTCTCTTTTTACAGCATGATTTAAGTCAGGAAACTTGAGAGGGTCTCTTAGAAAAAATACAGGGGTATTATTTCCAACTAAATCCCAGTTACCTTCATCAGTGTAAAACTTAATAGCAAAACCACGAATATCTCTTTCAGCATCAGCAGCACCACGCTCGCCTGCTACAGTAGAAAAACGTACGAAAAGATCAGTTTCTTTACCAATTTTAGAGAAAATATTTGCTCTAGTATATTTACTAATGTCATGAGTTACAGTAAACTTTCCATAAGCTCCTGAACCTTTAGCATGCATTCTTCTTTCAGGAATAACTTCTCTGTCAAAGTGAGCCATTTTTTCTAGAAACCAAACATCTTGAAGTAGCATAGGTCCACGTTTACCTGCTGTCGCTGAGTTCTGATTCTCAGGTACAGGTGCACCAAAAGCGGTGGTTAATTTTTCGCTTTCTTGTTCATTTTCTTTTTTCATTGTTTAATACTCCTTCTTTAATTTAATAAACTGGGGTAGGTATATTCTTGCTCTATTACTGCGTTGAATATTTGCTATCCACTTTGTATAGTTTAAATACCTTTATAGGATATCATACTTTAGAAGATAGTTCAATAGTAATTTTAACTAAATAGTAATATATATCATTAGTTCTAGGGTAGATATGAGTTTTTAAATGGTTTTAATACTTAATTGAAATTTAATCTTCAATACTGAAAAAATCCATAGCCTTATCTAGTTCATTAGCTTGAGATAGTAGAGCTTCACTTGCTGCTGTTGATTCTTCTACTAAGGCAGCATTCTGTTGTGTTGTTATATCTATTTCAGTAATAGCTTTGTTTACTTGATTTACTCCCTCTTGCTGTTCTTTAGAGGCAATACTTATTTCATTCATAATATGTGATGTATTTTCTATTTTTTCTTCTATGGTAACAAATATAGCTTTTGATTTACGGGCTGTATCTGTTGCTTTCTCTATTTTCTCATTAGAATCAGCTATCAGTGTTGTTATGTCTTTTACAGAACTTTGTGTGGTTTGAGCAAGACTTCTAACCTCGCTAGCAACAACAGCAAATCCACGACCTTGTTCTCCTGCACGAGCAGCTTCTACTGCCGCATTAAGAGCAAGGATATTTGTTTGGAATGCAATATTCTCTATAATTTTTGTTATAGCTCCTATCTTTTCACTAGCCTCATAGACTTCTTCTATATTTAAGGTAGTAGTTGTTATTATATTACCTGCTTCCTTAATGGATACCTTTGATTCTTCCATCATACTATCACATTCGACAGCATGGTCAGAAGATGTTTTTATTGCTGATGCCATCTCTTCCATAGAACTTGCGGTTTCCTCAAGACTTGCAGCTTGAGTTTCTGTTCTTTTAGAAAGGTCTACATTTCCATGTGATACTTCTGTCGCTGCTGAAGTTATTTGAGATGTTGACATAATTACTAGTCTTATTGTGTTTCCAAGATGTTCTAGTATATCAGTTTGTGCTTGTGAAATAAGACCAAATTCATCTTTACGTTTTAATATAGAATCAGAGACTTTCCAAGTAAGGTCTCCATGTGCTAATTTTCTAAGCTGAGCTGTAATTATCGATAATGGAGTTGTAATTGTTCTAGCAAATATTGATATAAATATAAGCAATATAATTATGATGATGACGGTTGCTATTGCTGATACTATAGCAAGCGTTGTGGTTGTACTATATAATTCTTCAGAATCTATAGCTAAAATTATGGTCCAAGGTACTGTGTCTAGAGAATTAAATATCATTTCTGATTTACCACCAGAAATTGTTGTATATGAGTAAAGAGTGCCACTAGCATTAGGATTCTCTTTTATAATATCGTATATTTCAGTATTATTGCCTATTATATTAAAATTTTGATGAAGTACTATTTGTCCATATTCATTTAGAAAAAATATTCTTCCTGACTCACCAATTTCTACTGTAGATATATTATTTTTATTTAGAGTAATCCAGTTTATCATTATATATATGATACCAACAGTATCTCCTCTACTATTTTTTACGCCTGTAAATATAGGGAATATCCATTCGCCTGTAATTATAGAGCGAACGGGTTCACTAGAAAAAACATAATCATAATTAGATTCTTTTAATTTTTCCATAATTTCTGGGAATTCTTCAGCTATATTAATGCCATCAATATTGTCACCAATGGAGTTGGCAATGAGCATCCCATTTATATCTGTTATAGCAATATCGGTAATATATTGATCGTACATGCTAACTTCTTTTAGGAAGTTTTCAGCTGCTATTTTAGTATTCTCGTTTGGATTGTTATAGTATGATAAAATATCATAACTAGAAGAATATGTTTTTAATAAACTAACTTGTGAATCAAAGAATGTATCAATGAAAGTAGAGTATCCTGCCATAGCAATGTTAAAACCATCTACAGTGGCTTCTTTTATGCTATTTTTAGAAATAGTTACAACAATAATTAGGAGAATAACTATCATAACAGACACTATGCCTGATATAATAAGAGGCATTTTTATTTTAAGGCTTTCTACTTTTTTCATTCAATATCCTATAATTTTGTAGAATATTATACCATTTTTTATATAAAAGTCCACATTTATTTGTATACATATATAAATAAACATCGCAAAATTTTTGATTATATATGTATAAATTTTAATAATAGAGGTATGTGATTATTTTAAGTTATAAAACATGAGGCAATCTTCTTACATAAAAAAGATAGCCCCATAAAAATTAAAATATACTATGTTTATTTATCTTGAACTTTATTAAATAAATCTACAGTAGACTGAACATCACGCTCGACAGCTTCAGCTAATTCTGGATTATCTAATTTATTAGCACTATCTTTAGCTAATGCTACAACTTGTTCAGCAAAAAGCTTTTCATCCATTAAGTAAAGGAAGTAATATCTATATTCTTGTTTTCCATTAACGTCTACAAGAATCCACCAATCACTTTCTTTTACAAGACCGCTAAATTGAGCCTTTGCACCAGCTTCAATAGTGTTTCTGTAGGCGTTTTCATTAAACTCTTCGCCTGATGCATCAGCTACACTTTTATAATTTGCTATAATAGCTGTTGCTACTACACTAGCAAATTGAGCATTAACTCCTGTTGTGCTTCCTCTCATTGCTAGTAATTTTTGGTTACTACCAATTTCTTCTTGTACAAAAGCCACTTTGTTTGGGTATAGGGTAGCTACTTTACTAGCGCCTACTACTGCTAACTCAACCCATTCTGGTGTACTTATACCAAATGCAGCACCCTTATTATCAATAAGTGTTGTTTTCGATTTTGGCACTGATATAGATGGATCTTTAGTAGTGCCTGATGTTGTTGTTGCACAAGCAACTCCTAATGAACCTAGTATGATTAAACATACAACTTTTTTAATTTTTACTAACATAAAAATCTCCTTTTGATTTTTTTTATTTGTTTTCGTAATTTAATATTAATTTATTTGCATTTTTAAGTGCTTTATTTGCAAGCTTAATTGGGCTATCTTTAAGCATTCCTTCAATGCTCGTTTCTACAACAACTTCATTATTAGAAGTATTTACAACTCTAACTGTGTAGCGAACATGTTTTGTTGTAGCCATAACTATATCTTCTTCTGCATTAATTATTGGTTTTTCATATTGATCTGATGTATCTTTTTCAGCCATTATAGTAACGATAGTTCCAAATAGTATTTTAGCCATAGATAAACCTGAAATTTCTTCCTCTTCCCAAGTGTCAACCGAAATATGAGCTATATACTTTGCATTTTCTCGTCCTGTAGGAATAACTCCCTCTTCATCAATATTACCAAGCACTCTTTGCCCAATTATCTCGCCTGCTATAACGTCATCACTAATGCTAGAGTCACTTACTTTAAGACCTTGTTCAATGAATACAGCTTCAGTTGCTGTAACATAAGCGATTTTACTTTTTTCATCCAAGTTTCCACCATCAGGAATACAAGATATATAAAACTCTATTTCTTCTTTAGATTTACTTGCTTTTTTTATCTGTTTGTTCACTTGTTTTAAAATATTGTCAGATAACTCAGTAGGGTTATCTGACATTTTTCCTTCTTCTATGTCAGATGCTAAAATTATACTATTAGATATGTCTACAATTTTAACACCAAGACGAGCATTTGCTATTATATCACGGTTTTCTTTTCCACCAGTTGTCGCAACTGTGTCAGAGGCTGCAATTGCTGTTGCAGTGGATGCTAAAGTTTTAAACACATCTAGCCCAGAGGTGCTTTCTTCATCCCAAACATCAGCTGTAATGACTACAAGATGAGTTACTTTCATTATTTTACCAATGTCTAAACCTTCTCCTTCTATAAAAGAACCACGTTGTTTTTGCATTTTAATTTCTTCTAAAATATCTTCTATTCTATTTCTGTCAGCAACTTTATAACCATTTTTTATGAGTGAAGTTTCTATAGCTGAAATATATGCACCCTTTGCCCCCTCGTCCATACTCCCATAAGCGGGTAAACATGCTACACTTACTGGGTTTTCTAGAATTTTCTTTTTTCTTTTTTTTATAGTTTTTAATTGTTTTTCTAAATCTTTCATAGCAGCCGCTGATATTTCCATAGGGTTATCACTTATCTCCCCTTGAGCAATACCTGCTGCCAAAATATAGCTCGATTCTATGTCTATAATTTTTATTGTAACACGTACCTTTTGAACTAAGTCCTTATTTTGCTCTCCACCCACATTTTTAGCCGATTCTTCTGCGGCTATTGCTGTTGCTATGCCTGTGAAAGCTGTAAAAACATCTAGTCCTGATGTGCGACTTTCAACCCAAGTGTCTACAGATACAGAAGCAAAATATGATACTTGCATTATTTTACCAAACTCAATCATGTCGCCTGTGGGGTCTAATGCTTGACTTACATCACTTTGCTCTCTTACTGTTTTAATTTCATTTATTATTGTTTCTAGTCTATTTCTGTCTCCAACTTGGTCGCCCCTGTTAATGAAAGCAGATTCTACTGCAATGAGATAGGGTATTTTGCTTTCGGTAGCCATATGATTAGTGCTACCTTCTGGGGGCATACAAGCTATTGTTAAGGGGTTTGAGTTCTTTATTTTTTTTATATTGTCTAATTGAGCCGTAACACTGTTCACAGCATTTATAGATAAAATGCCAATCTCATCCTCAATGCGTCCTTGTGCCATGCCTGTGGCTACAACATAACTACTTTCAATGTCTACAATTTTTACAGAGATTCTATATTTTTCTACTATGGTTTTACTTTTTTCTAAACCTATATCACGAGTTGCTATGCCTGCTGCTGCTGATATAGAGGTGTTAAATACGGCAAGTAAAATATCTGTTGGGCTCGCTTCTTCTTCTTTCCAGCTATTTGCTGACACAATTAGAATATGAGTTGCGTTCATTCGCTTGCCTATAGCAACCGAGTTCTTGAAAGCATCTGAATCAATACCTTCTTTTTCTTCTATAGCTATGGCTTCTTCTAGCAATAATTTATCTAAAACATTAAATCCAGTTTCTATAAATTGCTTGGTTATAACTGTTGTAAGATTATCTGAAAATGCGATTCCAGACTCTCCCTTAGTCATGTTTCCTTCTATTGGCAAAAATGATATTGTAATATCTTCTTTTGCAAACAGTGTAATACAAAGAAGAAACATGATTATTATAGTTAAAATCGTTCTTTTCATTCTATTTTTCTATCCCCAAAACAAAAATAATCTGATGATATCCTAAAAAAATTAGTTTAATATTTCATTTAGGTATTCATTAAACTCGCTTTCTAAATCATTAGCTATGGTTTTGCTTAAAGAGTTCATAGCATTTTTTGTAGCGTCACTTTCGTCATCGCCTAAGTCTTTTCCTTCAAATGTGAATGTTTTTACATCTTCCCCTGTTTGATTATTTTTTATTGTAATAATAAGTGTGTAGTCCATTGTATACATACCATATATTTCAGAACCTTTAGTGTCAAAGCTGTCTTCAAATTGATATACAGGATTATTAGATGATATACGCATATTCATATTGCCTAGCACTTTTTTAATAGGTCCTGCAATTTTTGCCGCTTCAGGGCTCATAGAGATGCTAAATGTCGTTTTATTAGCAACTAAAGCGGCTTCAGAGCGTAAAGCTTGAGCTGTTAGTGCAGAAGGCGTAGATATAGAATTAGCTTTAATAATATCTAAATGAACTATTTGTGAAAGATACACTTCATTTTCTATAGAAATGCTTATCGCATAATTTATTAAAGCATATTTTCTTAGTAAATCAGGTTCATCATTAGCTTGGTTAACATAAGACGATATATCTTTTAAGTTTTGAGAAATCATACTTTCTAATATTACGACAGTTTTCTTTTTATGCATAATGGCAATAGCGTAATATGTTTTTTCTCTTTTATCATTATAAGTTTTATCTATTTTGACATTTACTAAATTATGCTCTGATGCCAATTTAATATCTTGTTCGATTGATGACGAGCTAGACTCATCAGTTAATGTTTCTTTTGAATGAGTATCTTGCTCTATTGTAGTGCCAAATATACTTGACAAAGCAGCAAAAGCTTGACTTTTAGCATTATTGAGTGTGTCCCCTTCGCCGACCCCTATTAAATATTCATCTTTATCATAATAGTCTTCAGGGCTAATTGCCCATTTTGGTGGCTTTGAATATGCTAGAGCTCCATAAGAAAAAAATACAATTGTCATAATTAAAAAAATATTTTTGAAATTATAAATCATAAAGTAACCTCAATTATTTATATGTTTAATATGTATAATTCTTAAACACACATAAAATACTACCACAATTAACATATTATAGCAATACTTATCGTTATAATATAATCGTATATAGTAATATGTTTTTTTATTGCTATTTACTTTTAGATATGGAATAGTTATAATGCATATATTATATAGGAGTTATTGATATGGATAAAGCTAAGTTTATAATTAAGTATTGGCATGATGTTGCTGAACAAAATAGAGAACAATTAGGCGATTACTTTTTGCCGAAAGCTGAAATTAGATGGCATGACACAAATGAACTGTTTACGTTAGATGAATACATTATTGCTAATTGTGAATACCCTGG
>CAMRCO010000036.1 GCA_947040945.1 uncultured Spirochaetia bacterium | reverse complement strand
TTGAGACTGAAATTGTAAAGCTACTCTAAACAAATCCATAGCTGTTGAAACAACCATTGTTCGAATGCCTAATGCAGCAATATAAACACAAGATGTGTATCCAGAATCATCAATTCCTAACACCCATAAATGTTCTTTATTTCTTAAAAATGTTTCCTCTGAATTAAGCAACTTAACAAAAATTTTATAATAATCTTCAATACCCTCTATCTTAATTCTTTCTTTTTCTGCACTGGTTATAGAAATTACTTTCATAGTGTCTTTATCCAAATCTCTAGTCTCTTCTTTGTTATTAGAAATGCAAGTGTCAATCATAAATACCTCCATATTAAATATAGTATTACTTATCAATATATCAATATAAACAAATAATACTACTATATATATATATATAAATATTAAATATATAAAAAAATAGAGTTTTTTATTACTATTTATAAGTAAATTTAAAAACCGACAGGGGATGTACTATTTTAAGATACAATACTATTTATGCTATCATCGACAGCAATTATTATATTTTATTTAAGAGGTAAATTATTTAGATTAAAAAAGACAACTTCGCCCAGTATCCTCTTTGAAATATTATTTTAGTTTTCTATGAACATGGATATTAGCCCTTGATGATTAACTGCATTGTCATGCATAAAGTTCAGATATTGCTTTTTGCATAACCCAGTATTAAATAATTAAAGTCTATAACACTAAAGTTTATTTCGGGGGTTATAACTATATACTATTTTTATAGGTTCTTATTAAAGCCATTTGGATGATTTTTATGCCAATTCCAAGCTGTTTCAATTATATATTTAAGCGATGTTATTTTTGGAGTCCATCCTAAAATATTATTAGCGAGTGTACTGTCGGCTATAAGTTCAGAACTATCTCCATCACGCTTTTTCTCAATTAAACTTGGAATGCTATGACCTGTGATTTCACGAGATAAATCAATAATTTCTTTAACACTAAAACCAGCTCCATTACCCAAATTACAAGATATACTCTCTCCACCATTTTTAAGGTATTCCATAGCCTTTATATGAGCTAAAGCAAGGTCACATACATGCACATAGTCTCTTAGGCATGTGCCATCAGGAGTTGGATAATCATCACCAAATATTTTTATATTGTCTCTCTTGCCCAAAGCAACACTCAAAACAAGCGGTATAAGATGTGATTCAGGGTCGTGACTTTCACCTATATGTCCATTAGGATGAGCACCTGATGCATTAAAATATCTTAGGGCAACATAATTAAAAGAATAAGCCTTGCTATACCAAGCAAGTATTTTCTCTAATGCAAGTTTACTGTCACCATAAGGACTTGTAGGGCATTTCCTCATATCCTCTTTAAGTGGCACACCCTCAGGCTCTCCATATACGGCAGCAGTTGATGAGAACACAAAATTAGGAACATTATGCTTAACCATAGAATCAAGAAGAGTTAATGGCTTAGATAAATTATTATTATAATATTTAGAAGGGTTTGAAACACTCTCGCCCACCTCAATGTAAGCACATAAATGAAATACAGTATCTATTTTATGATTACTAAACACCTTGTCAAGTAGATTTTTATCACCTATGTCGCCTTCATAAAAATGATCAACATTAATAGACTCTCTATGCCCATACTCAAGATTATCTATTACAACTATGTCATACTTTAGTTCTTTAAGTTCACTAACAACATGTGAGCCTATATATCCTGCTCCACCACATACTAAAACAGACATAATATTCTCCTAAAATATAATTAAATATTATCATTACGTTTAATTTTGGCTTTAAGTATTGCTTTATCAGTCCATTCTTCAGATATACGCATAATTTGAGAGTTCTGAACACTTCCTAGCATACTCTCATCAGTAAAGTCAGGCTTTATTTCAGATAAAACTCTAATAACAGCAACTCCATCTTTAATCTTGAGAGGCATGCTAGTTTCACCAACCTTAGTAGAAAATGCATAATTATAAAAAATATTTTCTCCACTACCATAAATAGGCTCATTTTTACCATTAACAATATCCTCTTCACCATAGTAAAACGGACTTGCCACAGTAGAATAAACTAATCCATACTTACCTAAAGGTTCATTATTTTTTATAGCACCATTCAACATTTTAGCAATATTATCTTTTTCAGTTTCAATTAAAGATGTAGCATTTTTATTAAAGTACTCTATTTTTAGAGTGTCCGCATTAACTAAAGAAGCCGTATCAGGCACTCTTATATCATGTAAGTAAACTATATATGAAATATTGTCTCCATATATAGGAGAAAGAAGCATATTAGTAGCTGAGTTAGTAAACACTAAATCAGAAATATCTTTAGACAAAGTTTCATATTTTGTAATATATCCAAGTCTACCATCAGGGCTTTTAGACAAACCAGAATAATTTTCTTTAGCAGCATCAACAAAACTTATAGTCCCTGCAGATATTTTATTGTATAACTCTTCTGCCATAATTGGATCATTTATAGATATCATTGAAATATCTGCCTGCACAAAATTTGTTTTATTATCATTAAAAAATGTTGTGATAGTAGCGTCATCTATTTCCTTTGAGTAAACCATATCTTTCACGTCAATATATCCAACTTCTACTACCCTCTTAGTATTTAATCTAGTATACTCACGCTTAGCTTCTAGTTTAGAAGGTTTAAGTCTTCTAAAAAGTTCAGACTGCACTGTTTCTACAAGTATAGTGTCTTCTAAACTTCTTTGTATTCTAACTTTATCGGTTTGAGTAGATTCTCTTAAAAAAGAGTCATACTGAACTTGATTAAAAACACCATTAGTACCAACAAACTGACTTTTCATAGCATCAACTATAAAGTTATCACTTACTTTAATATTTTTTTTAGCCAAATCAGTTAGAAGTATAGAACGCACAGCATTTCTAAAAGCCATATCATCTATACTTTTAAGCATAGGCCCTGTAGGTTCAATCCCAAATGATCTATATTGCTCTATAAGCTGTAAATAAGCAACTCCGTAAGGACTTTCTCTAGTATAATATATAGGAGTACCATTAACTTTACCTATAACAGGAGTTTTCTGTCCGCCTGTTGTATCAATGACTAAAAAATATATTATAAGCAACACAGAAACAGTTGTTACAAGAATCCACTGTAATGCTCTTACTACTGGATTTTTCTTTTTAAGTACTATCTTTTTATCAGACATAAATATTCCTCTTAATTACCACTTGCATTATTAAATATTAAAAACTCAATTGTATATGATAATATAAAAATAAAAATTTGTCAAATAAAAAACAAATAGAAGTTATACTCATTTGCATAGTTTTAGTTTTGACTTTTTTATTATCTTATGTTATAAGTCTACTGAACATGGATAATATAACAATTAGAGAAATTAAAATATCAGATTCTGAAGATTTTGTAATATTCTTAAATATAGTTTCTGATGAAACAGATTTCCTCTTACTAAACTCAAAAGAAAGAAATCTTGATGTTGGCAAAGAAGCAAAAATTATAAGAAGTATAAAAAGAGAGAGAAAATCTGTTATATTTGTAGCTGAATTTGAAGATCGTATTATCGGTTCATCTGGTTTACATTTCAATGGAAAATCAAACAGAGTATCTCATCGAGCTACTTTTAGCATAAGTCTATTAAAAGATTTTTGGGGTAAAGGAATAGCAAGCAGGCTAACAGAATATATTATAAACTATGCGAAGGTTATAGATTTAGAAAAAATAGAACTTACTGTTAGAGCTGATAATGAAAAAGCAATTAAACTATATAAAAAGTTTGGCTTTGAAACTGAAGGCGAGATAAAACATTATTTTTATATAAATGGTAAATATTATAATGCCTATATTATGGCTCTTTTTATCTAATATATTGGTTCTAAATGTTCTAAATAAAAATATTGCTAAATACTTTACTTATTTAGACGATATATGATTTAAAAGAAGTAAAATAAGTAAACATAATACTTGATATTTTTTTAAAAATATGTTAACTTAGCTCCACTGCTAAAAAAGGGGGCTAATGAATAACTATGTTTTTATTAAAAAACAAGAAAATTATAATACTTACTCTAGTACTAGTCCTACTTATAACAGGCGACATTTTTGCTCAAGAAGCTACACAAATACCAATACCTACAATTGGTCTTAATATAGGAGAAGCTCAAACACCTAGTGAGGTTAGCCTCGGTCTTCAAATACTTTTTTTACTCACAATACTATCCCTTTCACCTTCTATCATTATTATGACTACAAGTTTTATAAGAGTGTCTATAGTATTAAACTTTATACAAAGGGCATTATCTCTACAAGATACTCCGCCAAGAACACTTGTTATGGGACTCTCTCTTTTTTTAACATTTTTTATAATGATGCCAACAATAACTCAAATTAACGATACCGCATTACAGCCCTACCTACAAGGTAGTATGGGTGTAAATGAATTTTATTCTAGCGGAATGAAGCCTTTACGCAATTTTATGTTTGATACTCTTAGAGGCGAAGGCGGAATGAGAAGTCTTGATTTATTTTTAAGTATAAGTGATTCTGAAATAGCACTTAGAGACATAGACAGTGTAGAGGATTTAGACTTAATTCCAACAATGGTTTTAATACCCGCATTTATAATAAACGAAATTACTATAGCATTTAAGATGGGAATATATTTATTTGTACCATTTATTGTTATAGATTTAGTCGTTGCATCAATTTTGATGGCTATGGGAATGATTATGCTACCCCCCATAATGATATCTCTACCCCTGAAGCTGATACTATTTGTAGCAGTGGATGGGTGGAGACTATTAATATTACAGGTGGTTGAAAGCTTTAGATAAATTTGGAAAAGTGAAAATACTTAGGATTAAAATTATGAGTCAAACAACAATAGTTGTATTAGTACAACAAGCATTATTGGTCTTTATGGTTATTTCTATGCCAATACTTATAGTGTCGATTGTTGTCGGTTTGGTAATATCAATATTGCAGGCGACAACAAGTATACAAGAACAGACTTTAACATTTGTACCTAAAATTATGGCTATGATAGCAGTTATTTACATTCTTGCGACTTGGATGCTTTCATATATAAGCGGATTTACAATAAATATTTTTACAATGCTACCTAGTTTAGCAAGATAATAAATTAATTAATTAGGATTTTTAATAGTGGACAACTTTGTGAATTTTTTTCAAATATACCTACTCATCATGGTTAGGTTTTTTGCACTCATAATGGTTGCACCAATGTTCTCATCTATAATTATATCAAATACAATAAAACTCTCACTTGCATTTGTAACAACTGCTGCAATTTATCCTTTAGTTGCTAACAGTTTAATTGTGCCTCCTACTACAGTAGTTGAATATTTTTTAGCTATAGTAAACGAAGCTTTCATTGGAATATTTATAGGCTTTTTAATGTCTATACTTTTTTATACTCTTCAGGTTATGGCTAGTTTTTTTGAAGTACAAATGGGTTTTAGTATATCAGAAACAGTTGATCCAATATCACAAACCTCAGTTCCTGTTATGAGTCAATTTCAAAGTTTAATAGCAATACTTGTTTTATTTGCAATTGATGGACATTTGCTTATAATTCGCACTTTATATTTTAGTTTCAAAACTATGCCTATTTTAAGTGATGCCTCAAAAGTTGTTTTTACTTCAGGTTTACAAAATGTTTTTGATCATATTATATATTATACAAGCTCACTATTTTCTGTAGCCTTGTCATTAGCACTACCTGTAATGCTTGTATTATTTTTACTTACTTTTAGTTTAGGTCTATTAGCAAAAGCCGCTCCACAGATGAATGTACTTATGCTAGGTTTTCCTATGCAAGTTTCATTAGGTATAACAACATATTATCTTCTTACACCTCTTCTAGTAAAGAACTTCATGCAAATACTTCAGAGCATGTTTGGAGATATTAATGACTTAATAGCTTTTCTCGCAATGGGGACAACTTAAATGAGTCATAATAATACTTTTTTTATTAAATACCTACTCTTATTAAGAGGAATATTACATAGATTACATCTTTTATTAAAGAGAGAAAAAAGCTATAACCTTACACTTTTCTCAGCTGAAGACGAAGGACGTACTGAACTTCCAACAGAAAGAAAAAAACGGCGTGCTAGAGAAGAAGAAGGACGTGTTATAAACTCAGCTGAAATAAACCAAACTGTTGTTTTAGCTATCACAATTGCTGTTATGGCATTACTTGTATCATATTATTCAAATACATTACAAAGATTCACTATAGAGATGTTTGGACGTATTTCTACAGCTGAAACCAGTATGGAAATAGTTAATATGCCTTCTTTATTTGCTAGCGTAATAATGCTTCTAGTACAAACGGCAGGAATAGTTTTAATTGTTGCTTTAGTTATTGGGCTTGCTGCCAATTTAGCTCAAACTAAATTTCTTTTTACAATGAAAAAGCTTAAAGTTGACTTAAAAAAAATAGCTCCTACTTGGAAAAACTTTAAAGATAGAGCATTTTTATCTTCTCAAAATATGATGAACTTAGTTAAAATTTTGTTTAAGATGTCAATTATTTCAATCATTACATATATGACCATTAGAAGCAAATATGAATTAATACTTTCTATGATTAATATGAGTATAAGTAATGCCCTACTTACATTTTTTTATATACTAATCGAAATGATTTATAGCGTTATAGCATTTTTAATTATAATTTCTGCTATAGATTATTTCTTCCAAAAAAAACAGTATATAGAAAGCTTAAAAATGACTAAATTTGAAATGAAACAAGAATATAAAGAAATGGAAGGAGACCCACTTGTAAAAAGTAAATTACAAGAAATGGCTCGTAGCATTGTAACAAGAACAATGCTTAAAAGTGTTCCCGAAGCTGATGTTGTTATCACAAACCCGACTCACTTTGCTGTTGCTATAAAGTATGATAATGGTTCAATGTATGCGCCTATAGTTACAGCGAAGGGAGCTGACAATATTGCTTTTAAGATAAGAGAATTAGCGAAAGCTAACAATGTAGAAATAGTAGAAAATAAGCCTCTAGCTCGTGAATTATATTATAATGTTGAAATTGGAAAATATATACCAGAGCGTTTGTTTTTTGTAGTATCAAGAATACTTGGAACTATTTACCAGATGAAGAGAAATAAAACACAAAGGAAAATTATTTAATTGTGCTAGTCGCAATTTTTTAAGGGAATAATATGGCAACTGCTACATCTAAATCAATATTAGGATCTATCAAACTTCCTAAAAATATAGGAAGGCATACTGATATACTATTTGCAATATCAGCTATTATAGTAATAATGATGCTTATTATACCTCTACCTACTATTGTACTCGACTTTTTATTAATAGTAGATATTGTGCTTGCTCTTTTAATACTTCTTATGGTGTTAAGCTTAAAAAACACAAGAGAGTTTTCAGTTTTCCCGTCTATACTTCTAATTATGACAGCATTTAGACTTGCACTAAATGTTTCAACTACTCGTGCGATATTAACACAAGGAGTTAATTTTAACGGAAAAGTTATTACAGCATTTGCTGACTTCGTTGTTTCAGGAAACGTTGTTGTTGGTGTTATTATATTTACAATACTTATACTTGTTCAATTTCTTGTTATTACAAAAGGTGCTACTAGAGTGGCAGAAGTGGCAGCAAGATTTTCATTAGACAGTATGCCAGCTAAGATGATGGCTGTAGAAAGTGAGCTTCAAGCTGGAGCGATTACTGATAGTGAAGCTGAACAAAAAAGACGTGACATTAGAGGAGAAAGTGATTTCTTTGGTACTATGGACGGAGCATCTAAGTTTGTACAAGGTGATGTTGTTGCAGGTATTATAATAACATTCATAAACGTAATAGGTGGACTTGTAATCGGTATGGCTATGCGAGGAGAAAGTTTTGACCAAGCCATAAATGCTTATGTACGTTTCACTGTTGGAGATGGACTTGTTACACAAATACCGTCATTTTTTATGAGTTTTGCTACAGGTTTACTATTAACTAGAGGTACAAGTGAGCAAAATCTTTCAACCGACTTTAAAGCTCAAGTATTTGATAAACCAAAGAACTTGTATTTAGCAGGAGGTTTTTCATTCTTTTTGATGTTTTTACCCGGTTTTCCAAAATTAACTCTACTACTCATAGCCGCAGCATTAATATTCGCAGGATACTCAAAAAGCAAGCACAATAAAGAGCTGGGAATTACAGAGGACGGTAAGCCTGCCCAAGAGGTCGAAACAAAGCCGTCAGGCCCATTAGATGTTACACCATTACTTAAAGTTGAACGCATTGAGCTTTCTATAGGTACTATGTTAATACCTTTGGTTGATGAATCTCAGGGTGGTGACCTACTTAATAGGGTTACAAGTATAAGGCGAGAACTCGCGCTTGATATGGGTATAGTTGTGCCTCCTATAAGAATTACTGATAATAATATAATAGAACAAGAAGAATATACTATAAGCATAAACGGAACAGAAACTACTAAAGCTTTTGTAAGACCAAATATGCTTTTAGCATTTAATCAATCAAGTGATGAGCCACCTACTGACGAGTGTGAAAAAACAAATGAACCTGCTTTTGGACTTCCTGCTTACTGGATAAGTGCGGATACAAAAGATCAAGCTGAAAGCAAAGGGTTTATGATTTTTGGACCTACAGCGGTTATAGCAACACACCTAACACAAGTTATTAGAAATAATGCTAATGTATTACTTGGCAGAGAAGAAGTACAAAGCATACTTAATCTTCTTAAAGAAACTCATCCATCTCTTACAAGCGAGGTATTATCCGCTCAAGGCACAAAAGAAAGCCCTCTTGGATATATACAAAAAATATTACAGAATCTTCTACAAGAAGGTGTTGCCATTAGAAATAGTATAGCAATACTTGAGGCTGTTGCTGATGCCATAACAAGTGTAAAAAGTGAGCAAGCCACAGAACTTGTTAGAAGCAGACTCGGACAACAAATATCACAAAGACTTGCGAATCCATCAAAAGTTCTAAAAGTTATAATATTATCGCAACAATTACAAAATGACATAGCAGCGAATTTGGTAGATTCAGGTGATATTCAAGGAACACAAGTTATAGGTTTAAGCTATGATATTATGCAAAAGCTTATTAAACGAATTAAAGAAACTATTGAGATTGTGAATGAGCAAGGATACGAACCTGTATTTTTAGTATCCTCAACTATTAGACGTCCACTTTATACCCTCATAGCTAAGAACATTGCAAAATATTCTGTTATAGCAACAGTAGAAGTCGCACAAGGATATAAAGTTGAATCTTTAGCTGTAATAAACATATAAATCAGCTAAAACAATATATTATTTTACAAGGAGAATAAGTATGAAACGCATTATTATATTTGCAAAAAATCGAGAACATGCTGAAAAAGTAGCAAGAAACAAGTATGGAGAAAGATATTTTATTATAAGTATAAAACCTATACTTAAGAAAAATTTCTTTGGAGTTACTAAAAAAGAATATAGAGTTTCAATTGGGGTTTTAGAACAATATTAGTTTATTTATCTAAATTAATATATTATTTTATGGGAGAACATTTATTATGGTCGATGTAAGAACTATACAAGCTAAGGATCAAACTGAGGCATTAGCTAAAGCAAGAATAGAGTTTGGAGTTAATTTTAGTATTTTAAGCACTAAGAATATTAAGACTAAAGGTTTTTTAGGCATTGGCTCTAAAAGCGAATGTCAACTTAGAATAATGCTTTTAGACTCTATTTATGACAGCAGAAAAAGAGATGATAGAGAAAAAGAAAATGATGACAAAAGAGAAATGGCTAAACACTCAGCTGTAATAGATGGCAAAGAAATGGGCGAGAGAATTGTTCATATCAACAATGCTTTACAAAACTCATCTAGGGAAAGGTTAGAACAAACCATTCTTTTAAAACAAGACGAGCTTAAAAATAATAGAGAAAAAATTCAAGAAGAACGTAAGGCTGAAGAAATCAAAGATGCGTATAATAATGAGTTTAAGACCTTAAATAAAAATCAAGAATCCTATGACGATATAGAAAAAAAAGTTAACGCATTACTAGAAAAAAAATTACAAGGCTATATTGAGCAACATCTTAAAGACAAAACAAGTACTAATAAAACTCAAATATCTGATTATTTAGAAAGTAGTGAACTAGGGAATAAATTAGATTCTGCTAGAAATAAAAATAAAATTGAAAATATTAACAACAATGAAATAGCTAAAACTTATCATAAAAAAAACACTCCTGAAAATATAGATGATTTAGAATCTAGTTTGAAAGAACTTAGGAGAAGAGAATTTCCTGAAGACATGATTGATGATATAAAAGAGTATTTACTTACATCGAGTAATGCAAGATTTTTTCAATCGAAAGAAGTTATTCAAACTGAAATCGAAAAATATTTTCGTGATAGACTTCTTTTTCATGATGGTATTGATGTAACCTCAAGAAAAAAAATAGTAGTATTAGTTGGACCTACAGGTGTTGGAAAAACGACTACAATACCAAAAATAGCAGCTATACATCTTAAGTCATCTAAAAAAGTATCATTCATAACAATAGATAATTATAGAATAGCAGCAGTTGATCAAATGCAAAAATACGCCGACATAATGAAAATCCCATTTGCTCAAGCAACAACGCCCGATGAACTCCGAAGCGAAGTTAGAAAAATGGAAGCCAATTCACTCCTTTTTGTAGACACTATGGGGCGATCTCCTAAGGGTGCAGAGGATATTGTGGCATTATCTAAGTATTTTTCTGCTGTAGGGCGGTTTGATGTGGATATACAGCTTGTAATGAGTGCAACAATAAAGTATAATGATGCAGTAAATATTTTAGATGCATTTAAGATTACAAACTACAAGGGAGTAATACTTACAAAATTAGATGAAACTGATTATACAGCTTCAAGTATATCTGCTATATGTAAAGCTAATGTTCCTATAACATATGCAACATTTGGGCAGAGAGTACCAAAGGATATAGCTACAGGTGTTAAGTATAAAACTAATATACTGAATGGGCTTTGCGGAAAAATAAAATAAAAAGTGATTTACTATGGATCAAGCAGACGAACTTAGAGACATGATGGGAAAAAAAAATGCACGAACTCAACGTGTTATAGCTATATCGAGTGGTAAAGGAGGCGTTGGCAAAACCAATATTGCTATTAACTTAGCAATAGCTCTCAGTAATCTAAAACAAAATGTAATTATAATGGATGCTGATTTAGGGCTTGCCAATGTAAATATTATACTTGGTAGCATGCCAGAATATACCCTATTACATGTAGTAAAAGGTATTAAAAGGCTTAACGAAATTGTTATGGATACGCCTTTCGGAATTAAATATATAGCAGGCTCATCTGGATTTTCAGAACTGGCTAATTTAGATAGTAATGAACTTTCTAAATTGGTAAGTGGAGTAAACGATTTATCTAATACTGATTTTATAATAATTGATACTGGAGCAGGTATTTCAGATGAAGTTTTATACTTTATTTTAGCAGCAGATGAAGCTATTATAGTAACAACACCGGAGCCTACAGCAATGCTCGATGCTTATGGACTAATCAAGGTAGTAGCAGGTGAACAAATATACACTAACTTAAAGCTAATTGTTAATAGAGTAAAGAAAACCTCAGAAACAAAAAAAGTAGGAGAAAGAATTACAACTATTAGCAAGCAATATCTTAATATGAATATTGACTATATAGGGTTTATAGTTGAAGATGAAACCATACCTTATTCTGTAGCAAGGCAAGTTCCTTTTTATGCTTATGACAATAAGTGTCGTGCTAGTATTTGTTTAGATAGTATAGCAAAAAAACTTATAAATCCTAACTATACTGAAAATAAAAAATCTGGTGGTTTTACAGCATTCTTTGAGAAATTAGTAAACCTTTCAAGCGGTACATAAAAGGAGAGTATATGAACCAGTTTAACAATATACTTGAAAATATTAAAAAAATGATGTCATCCATTTATGGCAAACTTATAATTGTTATATTTATTATAATAGCTCTAGCTACATTTTTTTTAGCTAGAGTACAAAATAATGATACAGCATTTTCATTTCTTAGAGGTATAATGTCATCCATTATTTCTTGTCTTGTAATACTTGGAACTTATTTTTTAATTACTAAAATAGTAGGTAAAGAAGTTATAGAGAGTAACAAAAGTAATGATAGCTCAGATATTTCTGAAACAGATGAGTTTAATTTTTCGAATGATGATAACTCGGGTGACCCTGTTTCAAATGATAATATTAGCACTACTTCTGACCAAAATGATGAAAGTATGGATAAATTTGATATAAGTGCCCTAGATGGTGATAAAACTAGCATAATGGATAAACTTAATAGTGTTGATAAAAATCCAAAAGTAAGTTATCCTAATGAAACTGATACTAGTAATGCAGAAAGTACAGAGAGTGTATCATTAGGTATAAAATCATCTATTGGTAAGCCTCTTTCAGATGATAGTTTTATAGACTTCTCATCACCAGCACCAAAAACTACGGGTGATACTGAAACTATGGCTAAGGCAGTTAGAACAATGCGTTCTAAAGATAATGAATAAGAGAATTAAAACATTTTAGCAAATGAAATGAGAGTATTATGAGTAAAAAAAGACCACCGAGAGAAAAAGTACCTATAATCACTGATGAGAACGAGAAAGATTATTGGTTAGAATATAAAAAAACTAGTTCACCGATTATACGTGAAGCCATTGTAATAAAGTATTCTCCATTGGTGAAGTATGTAGCCAATAATATGCAGAAAACTATAGGTAATCAGAAAAATATTAACTTTGATGACTTAGTTAGTTCAGGTGGTTTTGGACTTTTAGATGCTATAGAGAAATATGATTCCAATTTTAATACAAAGTTTAAAACGTATGCTGTAACTAGAATAAATGGAGCTATACTTGATGAGCTCCGAAAACAAGATTATTTACCTCGTTCAATAAGACAAGAGGCAAAAGAGATAGAAAAAACTAGAACAGTACTTGAAGCACATTATACTAGAACTATTACACCAGAAGAGGTATGTGAAAAACTTGGTATACCTATGGTTAAATATAATCAAATAATGAAAAAGGTAACAGAATCTTCACCTACTTCACTTAATGATATAAGATATATAGATAATGACTCTAGCGGAATATCGATAGCAGACACTCTTAAAGCAAGTGATAAGACTAGCCCTGAATATATGGCTGAAAGAGAAGATGTTAAAAAGAAAATTGTAGAGGCAATTAAAAATTTATCTGAAAAGGAACAACAAGTATTAATACTTTATTACTATGATGACCTAACATTAAAAGAAATCGGTGCAGTTTTTGGTGCTACAGAAAGTAGAATATCTCAGATACATACTAAAGCTTTACAAGCACTACGCTATAGCCTCTCTGAGATAAAAAAACAATTAATCTAACTATATATAGGTTGTTATAAATGAATAAACTAAAGCAGAAAATATTAGAAAGTGATTTTTATAAAAAAGTTTATCAAAATAAAAACTCTAAAACAATTGACTTATACGTGGACTCTATTGATGCAGGAATGGAAGAAGCATCAGCATTATTAAGATGCCCAATTTATGAATTAACTCATCAAGTACTTAATGAAGGTAGCCCCGGAATACTTGGAATAGGTATAAAGCAATTTCATATAGAGTACAGAAAATTATATCATAAAGATAGCCATTTATTAGATTCTGAAAAAGAACATGGTTATGATGAAACTTATAATACTACATCAGTGGCAACACATAATATTATAGACAAAGATACTGAAGTACTTGGTAAACTAAAAAGAGATGGTATATTCCTTAAAGTAAACCCTCCTGTTCAAAATGGTACTCGTATAACAGATATATCATATCTACATAAAACGCTAGATAGTATCGGTGCTATAAATTATAACAAGGAAAAAGCAGAAGAGATATTCAAGAAAGCAGACCCAGAAGCTAACTTTGTAAAAATAGGTGACTTCTTTGAAATAAATGAATACCCCAATGGTAAAATAATACTCAATCTAAGTAATGATTACATGAGAGTTATGATGAAAATTACCCCTCCTAAAAAAGGTGGCAGAGAAGCTGATTATGAAGACTTTGAAAAACTTATTCAAAAAAATCTAATTATATCTGGAATAAAAAAAGATATAGTCACACAAACAATTGAAAACCAAGTATATAACACAGCCACATTGGTTGCTGAAAGTGTCATGCCTATAATGGGTGAAAACTCTAGAGTTGAATTATTTATTAATAAAGAAAAATCATATAGTGATATTGAAGACAGTGAAAATATAGATTATAAAAATTTAAGTAACATCAAAAGCGTAACTATGGATCAAGTACTTGGAGAAAGAATAGCTGCTACTGAAGGAGAAGATGGACATAATGTTCTTGGAAAAACTCTAGAAGCATATAACGGTAAAGAGCTTGATATAGAAGACTATTTAGGAAATAATGTTGTATATGATGAAGAAACGAAAACAATTAAATCAACCATAGATGGGCAAGTTGTTATTACTAACAAACTTATTAGTGTAGAACCATTACTTGAAATCGCAGGTGATGTTGGACCTGAAACAGGAAACATAGACTTCTTAGGTAGTGTACTCATAAAAGGAAGTGTTTTAGATAATTATTCTGTGAGTGCTAAAGGTAACATTGATGTAATAGGATCTGTTGGTAAGTCTGACATGCTATCTCATGGAAATATAGTAGTAAAACTTGGCATACAAGGTAGTGAAACTAATACAGTGAAAGCAGATGGAGATGTGCTTGCTAAGTTTATACAGTTTGGAAATATAGAAGCTGGTGGAGACGTTGTTGTAAACGAAGCAATACTTAATTCAAATATAGATTCTGAAAATAATATAATATTAATTGGAAAGAAAGCTATAGCAAGTGGTGGTAGACTTAGAGCGTATAAAAAAATTATTGCTAAAGTATTAGGCTCTACTTCCAATACAAAAACTATTATAGAAACAGGAATACACCCAGAAAACAGAAAAAAAATGGAGTTACTTGAAGAAGAAAAAGTTACTATTAAAGAAGAACTTGAACTTTTAAATATTAATATAAAATCAATGGAAAAAATTAAAAAGCAGAAAGGCTTAGATGAAGAAAAAATAGAACAACTAGAAAGTGAAAAAGAAAAATTTGAAGAATACAATGAGAGAATAATAGAGATAAAAGAAGAAATCACTGCCTTAAAAATGGATATAGACAATAATATATCAAAAGATGCTAGAGTATGTGCTGAAAAAACTGCGCATGCTGGGGTTAATGTTTATGTGGGTCATTCAGAACTAGATTTACGCACCGATTATAATGCTACAAGCTTTTTTGAAAGTGATGGGCTAATATCTACAGCCAAATATAGTGAAGAGGATGAAAGCTCTAAAAAAGCATCAAAAACAGCTACTTTAGATGTAAAAAAAACTGAATATCAAAATAATGTTAGTAAATAGATATAATTCTAAAAAATCATATCATAATATTCTATTTGACTTAGACGGAACGATTGTAGATTCATATAAAGGAATAACAGATAGTATAAAACATGTTACTAAAACATTAAATATTGAAGATTTAAGCGATGATATATTAAAAAAATTCATAGGTCCACCATTAGAAAAATCATTCATAAAGTACTGTAATGATATCGATAAAAATAATATAGAGAATGCTATTAATATATATAGGGACTATTACAAAGAAACTGGAATATTCGATTGCATTATATATCCCGACATCATAGAATGCTTAAATATACTTAAAAATAATAAAAAAAATATCTATTTAGCTACAGCAAAACCTAAGCCATTTGCAAAAATAATATTAAGTTATTTACATATTGATAACTTTTTTAATGAGATATACGGAGTAGACTTTAATGGCAGTCTTAAAGATAAATATGATGTTATGAGCCATGCAATTAAAGATTCAAACCTAGACACAAACTCATCTATAATGATAGGCGACAGAGAAGATGATGCCATTGCTAGTAAAAAATTAAGCGTAGATATTTTATCTGTTAGATATGGTTATGGTGAAGAAAGTGAATTCTCCTCATCAAACTATGTAGCAGATAATGTACTCGATATTTTAGATATTATTATCTAAAAACATTTATTTATACGCTTCATAAGCTAAGTTTATATTTTCAGATGTTATTGCTACATAAGGCAAACGTACATATTTAGAATCTTCAAATACAATATTTTCTAACTCTAATGGATTACCACCTTTAGATAAAACACTAACTAGATCAACAATCGCATAAGCTTGATTTTTAGGGCTTTGTAAAACTGTACCTACAATGTTACCTTTACTAATTTCATCTATAACACTTGGAATGCCATCAACACCAACTATAGGGATAAACTTATTATCATCCCCTTTATTATAGCCAAACTCTCTTATAGCATTAAGAGCTCCTATTGCCATAGAATCATTATTAGAAATAATATACTCAATTTTATCACCATACTTTCTTAGATATTGCTTCATCATTAAGTTAGCATTATCTTCATCCCAAAAAGCTTCACCTTGAGCTAAAAGGTCTACACCTATATTATTGTCTTTTAAATATTTTATGCTGTTTACAGAACGACCTATAGCATCAGCATGATTAGGCTCTCCTTGTATCATAACATACTGTATTTTTCCATCTTTATTTTTGTCATACTGTGGATTATCAATCCAGCTTTCATGTATGATTTTTCCTTGAAGCACACCAGACTGCTCACTTTTAGTACCAACATACCAAATTTTGTCATAAGAATCCATATCTTCCTTACTTGGTTCTTTATTAAACAAAACAATAGGGATATCATGTTTTCTAGCTTTAGCAATAACGGCTTCAGCCGCACGAGGGTTCACAAGGTTTACAGCTAAAACATTAACACCCCTTTCAATCATTATATCAATAACATCATTTTGTGTGGCTTGCGAGTTTTGAGAGTCTCTTAAAAAAATATTTACTTTGTCTTTAGCATACTCTTTTATATCGTTTTTTACAAAACCCATAAACATATCGTCATATCGATAAATCGAAACAAGAACAGTAGTTTTTTCACTACCTATCAAAAATAGAGAAAAAACTGTAACAAGTAAAAATACTTTAATAATTAAATTCTTCATAAAATATTCCCTTAAAATAAAATAAAATAAACCCTCACTATATTAGTATAAACAATTTTAAACCTAAGTCAATGACTTATAAAATTCTTTTTTTATTAAAGTTTATTTTTAACCATACAATTAGTTATTTAACATCTTGCTTAAGTGTAATTATAACAATTTCAGGTTGTGCGAATACTCTAAGCGGAACAAGAACAAACCCTACTCCACTCGTAACATAGAGCTTAGTACCCATATAATTCATCATTCCATAATGCATATCAACTGGATAGTGAGCTCTATTTTTATTTAACTTCTCTATCATAGACATAGGCATAAAAGAAATTTGCCTACCATGTGTATGACCCGCTAGTATAAGTTTAATTAATTTAAGATAGTTTTCTTTTTCTGCCTTCACAATTGCCCTGAATGGTGTATGCGTAAGCAGAATATGAAAATCATTTTCTTGAACTCCACTAGTAGCTTTATCAAAATGAACTTCATCAGTATAGTAATCCCCTATTCCTCCAATAGAAATATGCTCACCATTAACTTCAATACGTTTTATATCATTATCAAGCATCTGAAATCCAGAGTCATGAAGAGCATTAGATATCTCATATTTTGCCTCTAAGTTATCATGATTTCCCATAACCGCATACATTCCCAAAGGTGCATTAAGAGACTTTATTCCATTAATAAGTCTATAAAGATTTTTATAATTATAATAATGCGTCCAACTCATCGCACTATAAATATAGTCGCCTCCAAATGCTATTATATCAGGTTTTTCACTCATTATCATATCTGACATTTTTGCTATGTACTTTTCTTTAACAAAAAGTCCAGAATGAATATCAGCAACAAATGCTATTTTTTTATTATGAAACGATTTAGGTACATAAATAGATTCAATTTCTATTCGTTTAATTTTTAGGTCATAAATAGTATAAAGCATATAAGTCCAGTAAAATATATTAAGTTTATAAAAAACTCTAGTTTATAAAAACTCTAGTAAAAATATAACTAAATAAAATATAAAGCAACAATATTTAATAAGACATACTAAAGTACAATACATTTTTAGAAAAATTTAGTAAAAATAAAGAATATTTATATATAAAACCAGAAATATATATTAAAAAGATATACTAATTAAAGAAAAGTACATAATATATTACATTAATCAATATATTATATCATACAGGAACATAAAATAACTTTAAGTAGAATAATAAACATTAAAATAGACCTAAATATACCAATAATAGCTTGTCAATGTTTATTTTGCTTTATATAAATAGTTCCAATATTGTGAATATTCTATATGATATAAAGAGTAAAGCAATTGATGGAGGATGTAAATGAATAATGAAGTACTGTTAAGCAACCTTGGTGCAAATATAAGAAAACACAGAAAGACCAAGGGTTACACAATTGATCAGCTTGCTGAAATGTCTAGTTTATCTGGAAAATATCTACAAGGTGTTGAAGTTGGAAATAGAAATATATCTGTAAAAAATCTTAATAAAATAGCAAAGTCGCTTGAAGTTTTAACAGATGATCTATTAAGTGTTAGTACAAAATCGGTTGAAAGTGAAAGTGAAAAAATATTATCTATATCTGAAAAATTGAAACATTTTGAAAGTAACAAATTAGATTTTATAGGTGAAATGCTTGATAGTCTTGGTGTTGTAATTACAGAGCAAAATAAGAACAAAAGTAAAGGTAAAAGTAAAAAACCTAGGTAAAGCAATTTCTCTTTGATATAAGCAAAGGGAGTCATCTTAAATTGACCTTGACCTTTTTATAACAAAACAAACAAGCCTCATTATGATTTAAGCATCTAAAAAAGTTCATAAAATACTCTTAAAAAAATTAAGGTAATATACATATTTAATCTTTAATTACTCAATTAAAGATTAAATTAATTTTGACATAATAAGCAAATAATGATAGAATATATCTAATATTGTATTTTAGGGAAAAAAATGATTAAGGTAGATAACTTAGTTAAGTTTTATGGTGAACACCAAGCATTAAAAGGTATTTCATGTAACATAAATAAAGGCGAAATAGTTGGTTTTCTTGGCCCAAATGGAGCAGGCAAAAGTACTATGATGCGAATCATAACAGGATATTTACCCGCAACAAGTGGCTATGTTTATCTTGACAACTCTGAAGTTTATGAAGACCCTATTAGTGTAAAAAAACGAATTGGGTATATGCCTGAAAATGTATCACTCTATAATGAAATGAGTATTTTAGAATATCTTAAATTCTTTGCTATGCTTAAAGGCATTCCAAAAAAGCAAAAAAAAATATCAATAGACAACACAATTGAGCTTACAGGGCTTGGTCAATACAAACATAGACTCATAGGTCATTTATCAAAAGGATACAAACAAAGAACAGGACTCGCACAAGCTATACTAAATGATCCTGATGTTTTAATACTTGATGAACCCACTAGTGGACTTGACCCTAATCAACTTATAGAAATAAGGTCGCTTATAAAAAACTTAGGCGGATCAAGAACAGTTATACTATCAACTCACATATTAACTGAAGTTGAGGACATGTGTGAACGTGCCTTAATTATAGACAAAGGTGTACTTATAGCTGAAGATACTATAAAAGAATTAAAACGAACTATGGATGCCGAAATACTTGGCAGTAATGTAGAACTTAAAGTTCTTAAAAACATAGACAATGCTCTTATGGCTGTTAGAGAGGTTACAGGAGTAAAACAAGCATATAAAGGCAATTCTGACAACATACTCATTGAAGGTGAATCAGGAATAGATATAAGACCAGTTGTCGTAAAACATATTGTGAATAGTGGTTTTGATATACTAGAAATAAAATCTATAGAAAGAAGCCTTGAAGAAGTATTTATTCATCTTACTGCTAAAAAGAAAAAGGACAAGAATTAAAATGAGAAATATAATGGCAATTTTTACACGAGAAATAAAATCGTTCTATGTCTCTCCTCTTTATTACATACTTGGATTTATATATCTTTCACTTACAGGATATTTTTTCTCAATAGAAATATATTATAGCAGACTCGCAATTATGGAAAATAGTATTTATAATATAGGCTTCTTTTCAATACTATTCCTTTCAGTTATGTGCATGAAACTCATAGCAGAAGAACGCTCAACAGGTACATTTGAAATTATAATGACACAACCTATAACTTCTTTAGAATATGTAGTTGGAAAATATTTGTCTGTACTTGTCGTATACGCATCTCTTTTAGCAATGACTTTAGTTTACCCTCTACTACTCATGATTTTTGGTAAACCAGATATGGGAACCATTTTGAGTGGATATTTAGGGCTTCTACTTCTAGGTGCTGCCATTTTAGGACTTGGACTTATAGCAACAAGTGTTTCTAAAAGTCAATTAGTAGCAGCCATTTTAGGTGTTTCAATGGCTCTATTTGCTTATGTTATAAATTGGTTAAGTGAAATATTTAATAATGCTAAGGGTCTATTAAATGCTGTGTCTATCACTACATATTTTTCAGATTTCACTCGTGGAATGATTGATATTCAAAATGTAGTGTTTTTTCTAGTTTGGATTATAGCTTGTATAGCAATATCTACCCTATTTGTAGAATCTTATAAATGGCATTAATTTAATA
>CAMRCO010000035.1 GCA_947040945.1 uncultured Spirochaetia bacterium | reverse complement strand
TCGACATACAGACGTATGTCATCGCAACTAGCTCCACAAAATATTTAAGGGGTTTAGCGGAGGCGGAAATCAGAAACGGAAAGAAGAAATATTCTAACTCTGCAAGGTTAAGATGTCATGTAGAGTATAGTTATCAAATACTACATACAGCATACAAAATAGATACAAGATATCAAATACTACATACAGTAACTACATATTAGAATATAGCATCTAAAGTGTTGGATTTGTGGACTTTGTGAAACAAGGATATGAGTTCACTTTGCAATAAAACCAAATTAGGTGTAATATGCAAGTTCTATTTTTAGGAATATGAGGGGATATTATGAACACATTCAACTATGACAAAGTGCTAATACTCGATTTTGGCTCACAAGTTACAGAACTTATAGCAAGACGTGTTAGGGAAATTGGTATATACTCTGAAGTACACCCGTTCGATTTCCCACTCGAGAAAATTAAAGCCTTCTCACCCAAAGCAATAATCCTTTCAGGAAGCCCTTCAAGTGTTTACGAAAAGGACTCACCTCAAATTGACAAAGAAGTCCTAAACCTAAACATCCCCATACTTGGAATATGCTATGGAATGCAGGTTATAGCACATGCTTTAGGTGGTAGTGTTGAAAGCTCAAGCAAAAGAGAATATGGCAGAGCTTCAATTGAAATAATTGACGACAACTCCCTATTCAATGGGTTTGATAAAAATGACAAACATACAGTGTGGATGAGTCATGGCGACAGTATTAAAACAATGCCAAGCGGATTCAGCATTATAGCCAAAACCGAAAGCACAGAGTTTTGCGCAATAGAGAACAAAGAGAAACAAATATACGCACTACAATTTCACCCTGAAGTAGCACATACTGATAATGGTGTGGGAATGATTAAAAACTTCCTAGTAAACATTGCTAAATGTAGCAATAACTGGTCAATGGGTTCATTTATTGATTATCAAGTGAACAAAATTAGAGAAGATGTAGGGGACAAAAATGTTATACTTGGTCTTTCAGGTGGCGTTGACTCATCTGTGGCAGCACTTCTAATTCATAAAGCAATAGGCGACAAACTTCATTGTATATTTGTCAATAATGGAGTTCTACGCAAAAATGAAGCGGAAAGTGTTATAAGCATGTTTAAAGACAAACTTAAACTTAATCTCACTTATGTTGATGCAACAGAAATATTTTTGTCTAAGCTCGAAAATATAGTTGATCCTGAACAAAAAAGAAAAATAATAGGTCTTGAGTTTATAAAAGTCTTTGAAAGTGAAGCTAAAAAAATTGACAATGTAGGATTTTTAGCACAAGGAACACTTTATCCTGATGTTATAGAAAGTGTATCACTTAGAGGAAAATCTGACATTATAAAAACTCATCATAATGTTGGTGGATTACCTGAAAAAATGAGCTTCAAATTACTTGAACCTTTTAGAGAATTATTTAAAGATGAAGTTAGAGCTATAGGTGAGAAACTTGGTCTCTCACATGAACTTCTATATAGACACCCATTTCCGGGACCGGGTCTTGCTGTGAGAATACTTGGAAACATCACTAAAGAGAGAATAAAAACTTTACAAGAAGCTGATGCTATTGTTACTGAAGAGATTAAAAATGCTGGTCTTTATGATAAACTTTGGCAGGCATTCGCTGTTCTTCTACCTGTAAAAACAGTTGGAGTAATGGGCGACAACCGAACTTACGAAGAGGTTTGTGCTGTTCGTGCTGTTGAAAGTACTGATGCAATGACTGCTGATTGGGCTCATATTCCTTATGAAACTTTAGGAAAAATATCTAACCGAATAATAAATGAAGTAAAAGGTATTAACAGAGTTGTTTATGATGTGTCATCAAAACCACCTGCAACAATAGAATGGGAATAAAATCTCTAGCGACATTTAATTATATATCATAAATAATTTTCAATTTTTGGCTGTTCAAAAACTTTTTTACCTAAAAGTGTAATAGCTTTTTTAGGGCAATTACTGATACAGCGATAACATTTCGTACACTCACTTTTTGAAACAGCTTTATTTTCTTTTATGTAAATATTATTCATTGGACACAGTAAAACACATTTTTTGCAACCTATACATTTATTAGCATCAATTTTGAGTTTATTAGTATATTCTTTTGTTTGCCTATAAAACCATAATCTCTGACCAAATAAACCTAATATATGCGAATATAATGACAAACCATTTTTATATGTTTTACCACTTTTAAGATCTTCTACTACTATATCAATTTTTTTATTTATTTTTTCTACAGTCGATTTATTTTTTACCAAAGTTGTTTTTAATAATTTTATATCCCCAATAGAATCAGGCATTTTAAGATGAAGTCCAAAAACAACATTTGCTCCATATTTTCTAAATAGTCTTGCTGAACAGCCTGTGCCATCACCACTAAATAAAGCCATTGTCGAAATAATAAATATTTTTTTATCTTGCCAAATATGTTTATTTAATACAATAAAGTCATGCACAATTTTTGGTAAATTACTAAAATAAACAGGATAAGCAAACACAATTATATCATTTGATTCTACTAAATTAACAGCTGATTTATCTTCAATAGATACTATATTTATGTTATTAGAATATTTTTTACAAAATCGTTCAAGACAATATCTTGTATTTCCTGTACCACTAAAATATATTCCAAGCATAATAAATCTCCTATAATTCTTTTTTATTATCAGTATCTTCGTTTAGTATTTTCAGTATATAATCATCTTCTATACCCTCATTTTTAAGAAGAATATCAATAGGGTCTTCATCAGCATTATTATCATTAGAATCTAATTTAGAAAGTTCAGTGTCTATATCATCATCAGTGTCTATATCATCATTTTCTGTTATAATAGCATTAAATGTCTGATTAAAACTTCCAAAATTATTCTGTAGATCTTCAAGCATAAAAGCAAAACCTGATATACTTTTCTTGCTTTGTTCTCCCAAATTAGATAAGAAAGTCATAGCATCAGAAATATCCTGAGCTCCAAGTGTATTAACATCAATTAATTTTCTAACATCTTTTGTAATATCTGCTAGCAACATTATTTGTTTATCAACTATATCCCCACTACTAATCTGCTCACGAGCATTTTCTTTTACATGATGTGTGATTGAGTTTAAGTGTTTTACAGTTTCAAGTATATCACGCCCACCTATTTCAAGCTCTGTGTTAGCAATATTAATTTCTGAAATAACTCCAGCTGTATGTCCTGATGTATCAAGTATATTTTCAAGCGACTTACCACTTTCAATCGCAAGCTCAACTGTTTTCTCAATACGTTTTGTTATCTCTTTAATAATCATCGTAATAGATTTTGTATTAGACGCTGTATGTTCAGCAAGAGAACGAATCTCGTCTGCTACAACAGCAAAACCTTTACCCTGCTCTCCTGCATGAGCAGCCTCAATTGCAGCATTCATAGCAAGCAAATTGGTTTGTTCAGCAATATTTTGAATAACTGTTATAATATCTTTTATCTGATCACTACTTTCTTCTATTTCACGAATAGCCTCAATAACTTCATCTACAGTGTCGCCTCCATCTCTAGCATCTTCAAGTAGTTTTCTAGAAAAAGTATCAGCATGATTTACACTTCTAGCAACACTGCTAATGTTCGATATCATTTCCTCTATTGATGCAGATGTCTCTTCAACAGCAGCACTTTGACGTTCCATATTTTCATTAACTACTAATATCTTTTTAAGAAGAATATTAATAGCATTGGTTGCTGATGAGAATGCTTCTTTTTGTTCCTCTGACGACCTGCTTATCCCTGTAATGGAACTTATTATATTATTAACATTGTTAACTCTATTTTCAATATCCACTCTATTATTATTAATCATTTCAACTCTTTCATCAAGAGCACTATTCATTTCTGTTAATTCAAGTTTAAAATTATTACTTTCCATCTTTAGTCCATCTATAAGAGAATCAAGATTAGCAATAAAGTTATTAAAATTATAAATAAGCACACCTACATCATCATTGCTCACCATATCTATTCTTTTTCTTAAGTCCCCACTACCAGACTTTAATTCTTTTACTCTAATACTAGCAATTTTTAATGGCCGTATAATACCCGTAAATAAAAGAAGGAAAATCAATGCAGAAAGCAATATAAATAAAAATGTAACAATAAAAACTATATATATATCTTTATTTAGAGGGGCAAGATTAACAATTGTTGAGGTTGGTATAGTATATAAAGCCACTGATTTTAGTGCTGGAATTGTTAAAGACACAATAATATGCTCATTATTATCTATATTAGTTATAGCAGAATCTATAAATGTATTATTCATTTCATTACTTTTATAGCTAGCTTTTATCTCATCAGAATATACTTTTAAAGAAACATTAGAATTGATAAGGTCAACACTATTACTATCATATATAATATCTGTATATATATCATAAAGTATATATCCCCAAAGTATTTCAGAATATGACCTCGTTATTAAATTCCTTAAATGACTACCAGAAGATACAGTTTCAATTATACCAATATAATTACCATCTACAATTATGTCTCTTCTTACAATAATATCGAATGTTTTTTCATCATCATATTTTCTTACGGCTACTGAAGAATCAGAAAATCTAAATATTTTTTGAAAGCTATAATCAGTTAAGTCCCTTCTTTCAATATTATCTTCTTTGTATGTTACAGTCCTATATCCATCCAAAGAAGATTGTACTTGCATCATTGCCTTATTATTTATGTCTCCAGAATATTTATTTAATGTTATCACTATTTCTGTGAAAGGAGAACCACCTTCTATATCATAAAAATTTAAATTAGGATATATAGCATTATCAAATATTTCTCTACTTATTGTTCCATAAGTGTTGTAAGCATCTGAAATAACATCGTCATTATTTCTAATCTGAGTATCTAGAGAAGTAAAGTATACAAGTAAATCGCTATTTATATTCGACATTTCTTGCTCGAAAGATTCCTTAGCAAAATTGATTATATTATTATTTTCTACTATTATTCCTCTAGCTATAAAAAAACTGGCTAATGAAATAAAAACAAAACATGAAGCACTTACAATTTTAATAGATAATGGAATAAAAAATGAGGTTATGGTCTCTTTGTACGGAAGTCTTTTAGAAAATAGAGTTAATATAAAAGACATTAAAAATGATAATAAAAAAGAATAAGCAAGTAAAAAATAATATACTGCCAGTGTTTTATCAATAGAATCATTATGAATGAAATGCTCTAAAGTAATCTCAATAAAATTAGAAATAAGCATATTCGCAAAAAATAACAAAATAATAAAAAATGCGAGTCTAAAGTTTTTCCCATTAACCCATTTATTTACCATTTTGAAAAAAATGAATATAGAAACAAATGACAATAACGCCTTAACTCCATAAAAAGTTAAAAATCTATCTAAAAATATAGGATAAACTGAAAGAGAAAAAAGTGTATCTAACAAAATGTATGTAGATACAATTACTATCTTAATCTTAAACGCTATTTTTTTTCTGTCTAAAGTTTGAATACTTTCCATGATAATTAATGCCCTCTTAAAACATCTGTAAGACTTAATTATACACTAAAACTAAATTATTTTGTAGTGGTTTTTAGTAAATAAAAGCCTAAATTTTTCCAACTTCATTAACCGCACGTCCAACCAAAGCATCATGTGTTGTTATTACTTTCGAGTTTAATTCATACGCTCTTTGAACTTCAATCATACGTACCATCTCTTCTACAGGATTAACATTGCTCATCTCTAAAAATCCTGACAAAACTTGTGGTCTATCATTTCCATACTCAGCATTATAAGCTTCCCCACTAACATTCGTATCTTTCCAAAGTGATTCGCCTTCTTTTAATAAAAATCTTTCATTATCAAAACGTACAATTTTAAGCGTATCTGTTATCACCTCTTCTCTCCACTCATTCTCACGCATTTGAACAACAATATTAGGGTCATCTTGATATTCTTTATTTATAAAAACATTTCCTTCTTCATCAACTCTGAAATTATTAGTTTTAATTTGTATATGACCATTCTCCCCCATAACTCTATAGCCCTCTTTTGTAACAAGATAAAGATCCTTGTCAATAATAAAGCTACCATTTCGAGTATAACGCTCTCCATCAGGAGTGTCAATAGCAAAAAAACCTCTATCTGAAAGAGCTAAATCTAATGCATTACTAGTTTCACGTAAAGATCCTTGCTCCCACTCAGTGAAAACCTCATTAACCTCAACTCCTGTGCCAAGACGACCAACATAAGGACGTGTATCACTTGAGCCTAAAGGGTTTATTGTAACACCATCATCATTTGTACGTGCTAAAAGCATTTCAGGAAAAGACTTAAATGTCATCGTGTCCTTTTTAAATCCTGTAGTGTCAATATTAGCTAAATTATTTGATATAATGTCAAGCCTAGCTTGTTCAGCTTGCATACCACTTGCACCTGTATATATTCCTTTAACCATTTGTCAATACTCCTTATAAAATATCGTCTTCTTTTTTTACTATATTAACACCAATAGAACGCATTTTTGTTTCCATTTTTTCATATCCACGCTCTATGTGATATATTCTGTGAACATTTGAAATGCCTTTCGCAACAACAGCCGCAACAAGTAATGCAGCACCTGCCCTAAGGTCACTTGCCTGAACATCTGCTCCCGTCATAGGTTTTCCACCATTAATAATAATAGTTGTTTCATGAAGCTTTATATCTGAACCCATTCTATTAAGCTCCGCAATATGTGTAAATCTATCAGGAAAAACACTTTCTTTTATTTCACTCACTCCATTTATACTAGTTGCTAGTGCTGTAAATATTGATTGTAAATCTGTAGGAAACTCAGGATAAGGCAATGTTTCAACATTAAAAGGTTTTAGCTCATTTTTTGAGGCATCTATTAGAATACTATTTTCGCTAGTTTCAATTACACAGCCCATATCTTTTAGAAGTGAAATAACTTTCTCTAAATGGGTACTACAAACACTATTAAGTGTTATTTTGCTTCTTGAAGACGCAGCCATTGCAAGATAAGTTCCTGCCTCAATTCTGTCGGGGATAACAGTGTATTCAATACCACCGAGTTTTGAAACTCCATCTATTTCAAGCCTATTTGTTCCAATACCGCTAATTTTAGCACCCATTTGAACAAGCATATTAGCAAGGTCAGTACATTCAGGTTCAGATGCTGCCCCTTCTATAATAGTTTTACCACTCGCAAGTGTTGCTGCCATCATAATATTGTCAGTACCTAAAACTGTAGGCCCAAACTCACCACTTAAATTCATAGTAGTGCCAACAAGACTAGTTGCCTCAGCATTAATATATCCGCCCTCCATATTAACACTAGCTCCCAATGCTTCAATTCCTTTTATGTGTAAATCAATTGGACGAGGACCAAATGCACATCCGCCCGGATATGATACCTTACAGCATTTTCTTTTAGCAAGAAGTGGGCCAAGCACTATAATTGAGCCACGCATTTTTTTTACAAGTTCATAAGGAGCTTCCGAACATAAGTCCCCATTACTTTTGATAACCATTCTATCATTTTCATAGCTTATGTCTTTACCTAGTTTTGAGAGTATTCTAATTAAAACCTGAACATCTAAAAGATTTGGTATATTATTTAAGACTACATCCTCATCTGTAAGAATTGACGCTACCATTAAAGGTAGCGAGGCATTTTTTGAACCCGATATATTCACACTACCATTGAGTTTATTATTGCCTTGAATTGTATATCCGCTATCTATCGTATATTTGTACATTATTTTATACCTAAAAAATTAATTTAAACCTTTTAAACAGTATCGGTTAATTATAAAAACACTTAAAATAATATTTATTCTAATAATAAGTATACATATTTATTTTGATTATATACGTTAAACACAACTAAGCCCTTGATTACTCAAGAGCTTAGTCTAACTATTTTATATCGAAGTAACTTAAAAAGCGATTTTATTTTCTAAGCAAAAAGCATTGAAGCTATTTGATAGAATACGAAACTAACAACCCATGCTAATGCCACAGTATAGGCAATAACAAACATCATCCATTTATTTCCAATTTCAGAGCCTATTACACCGACTGCTGCAAAACAAGGAACATAAATTAACACAAATAACAAAAATGAATAGGCAACTATGGGTGTAAACGATTTGTCATTTTGAAGTGACTCTGTAAGCCCAATCTCGTCCCCATCTTCAATACCTCTAATTTGAGCCACAGTTGAAACAATAACTTCTTTAGCAGCACCTCCAGCAACAAGTGCTATACCCATACGCCAATCAAATCCAAGAGGTTTTATAACAGGCTCTATAAATAATCCTATATGCCCTGCAAAACTTTGTCTCAAACTCTCTTTAGCAACCAAAATATCATATTCAGCTTGAATATCTTCTATGCTAGCAACATCCCCACCTCTATCAAGTAAAACTTGTCTAGCATTTCCCATAAAGTTAATTTCTTCATCTTGTGTCGGACTATACTCAGGAAATGTAATTAACACCCATATTAATATAGAAGCTAGTAGTACATAAGTACCCGCCCTTTTAACATACATAGATGTTCTATCAAGTAACCCTCTAACAATTGTACGTACTCTAGGTATTCGATACGGTGGAAGTTCCATAACAAACGGTGTTGTCTCACCTTTGAAAAATAACTTTCTGAATACAAATGACAAAATAAAAGCAAGCAATATACCTACAAGGTACAAACTAAACATCACACTACCACCAACTTCTGGAGCAAAAAACGCCCCTATAAATAACACATAAACAGGAAGCCTTGCTCCACAGCTCATAAGTGTACTAATTAGTATTGTTACAATTCGGTCTTTTTTACTTCTCAAAGTACGTGCTGCCATTATAGCAGGTATAGTACAACCAAAACCTACAAACAAAGGAATGAATGATTGCCCATGAAGACCAAATTTGTGCATAATTTTATCCATTAAAAAAGCCGCACGAGACATATATCCACAGTCCTCTAAAAATGAAATCCCCAAAAACAGTATTAAAACAAGTGGTAAAAATGAAAGCACAGCTCCAACACCACCAATAACACCATCAACTATAGCCGACTTAAAAAGTCCATCAGGCAATAAGCCACCTACAAATCCCGCAATAGCTGATATACCCATATCAAGCCAATCTTGAGGATACGCCCCCAAAGTAAATGTTACTTGAAATATTAGCCATAAAATAACCAAAAATATTGGAAGTCCTAAATATTTATTCAAGAACACAACATCAGCTGCATCTGTAAAGTTGAATGCCTCAATTTTATCCTTGAAAACATGTTGCTTTAGTCCACCTTTAATATAGCCATATCTTGCATCAGCAATGATGGCATCCGTTTTCTGCAAAAGAAGTGTCTCAAGATTTTTAACTGCTTTATTAATATCATCTATAATTTCACTAGAATTACCAAACAATCTACGTACATAAAGAAAAGCTCTTTCATCTTTTTCTAAAGCCTTTATCGCAAGCCAGCGTTTATATGACTCATCACCATCATTCATGCGTGAAACGATTAATTTAATGGCAGTTTCTATATCATCATTATAACGAATAGTAACATTCTCTTTATCATAAATACGTTCACCTTTATCTATTTTACTAACTTCATCTAAAAGCTTTAAAACACTTTTACTATCATCACCCGCAATCTTAATTAAAGGAAACTTAAGTAATTTTGAAAGTTTATTTTCATTTATTTTTACACCTTGCTTCTCAGCCTTCTCATACATATTAAGAGCAGATACCAAAGGTATACCAAGCTCTATAAGCTGAAGTGTGAGATATAAATTACGTTCTAAGTTTGTAGAATCAAGTACATTTATAATATAATCTGGCTTCTCTTGTAAAAGATAATTACAAGCTATAACTTCATCTTCAGAATAGGCACTTAAACTGTAAATACCGGGTAAGTCAATAATTCTAAATTTAGTTCCATTATGCTCTATGAGAGTTTCTTTTTTCTCAACTGTAACACCCGGGTAATTAGCAACTTTATAATTAAGCCCTGTTAAAGCATTGAATATTGTTGTTTTACCAGCATTAGGATTTCCAGCAATAGCAACCACTATTTGCTTATTTTTATCAATTACTTTTTCTGAACTAGATGCAAGACTAACTTCAGCCTCGTCATCACCTGTATTACTTACAGTATTATCACTATTAATAAATCCCTTTGGCAAATCTGTTTTCAGTACCTTAATACTTAATGCTTCAGATTTTCTTAGTGAAACATCATAATCAAGCACATGAACTTGTATCGGGTCACCAAGTGGTGCTTTTCTAACAATCCACCCAGTAGCACCTTTAGTAAAACCCATTTCTATAATTCGTTGTCTAATCTCGCCTGTAGTTTCAACTTCATCTACGAGAAAACTATCCCCTACTTTTAAATCAGATAATTTCATAAACACACTCCAATTCATTATTATTGTTAGTCTATACTAACAAATAATAAATATCAAGGTGTTAGAAGATACGAAAACCTATAAATGTTAGCATATTCATACATTTATGCCTAAAATACTACATGTTGTACAAATTTACTATTTTTATATACCATATCATCACATATTATAAAAGCATAGTCTAATTTTAGTAACAGTAATTATTACTTACTAGTACTTAATACTACAGCTAACTACAATACTTTATTGTAATTAAATCATAATATGTTACTATTTATATATAAGTTTTTAGACTTAATATTTTTACTAGAGGAATTTAATTTATGAAAAAATTATTTTTAACTCTCGCTTTAGCCTTAACCATAATGCTAACTGCTAATAACAAGCTAGAAGCGGTAGAAATTTCTTTTGGATTTTCTGGACCGGGAATAGGTTTTAATGTGCTACGTGGAGATACGGCTAATGCAATGAAAGACTTGGCTGACCAAAATGATGCTGATAAAGTGTCATTGTCTCTTTCTCCAATATTTCAATTAAACCTCATGTTTGAGATTTCCCCATTCTTGGCATTAGAAACTGGACTTGGCTTCGGTGGTTCTGTTCTATACTACACAACACCTAAATTAGGCGTTCTTGAAGACGGGACAGAGATTTACGCCAAAGCGGGTTTTACTATACCCATTATGCTTCGTCTTCAACATGAACTTGAAAGAGCGCTTATATATTTATCAGTTGGGCCTAAGTTTATTATCCCTATATTAAACGCTGACTATGCTTTCAGAACATTCAGTTATGCTTCTATTGTCGATGAAATGACTATATATAAAAGTAATGATTTTGGTTTAGATATAGGTTTTGCTCTTGGTGGAGAAATTAGAATACTTGATGCTAACTATTTAGGATTAAGAGTAGAATATGACTTAAATGTAGTTTCTATGGCAAAAGCACCTCGTGGAGATGATGACTTTGAGTTTTATCATGATAATTTTGGTTTTAGCTTAACTTACAGATATGCATTTGGAAGTAAATGGAAGGATAAAAAATCACCCAAAACTATATAAAATAAGCATTGTTTTTACTATTAATAAACCTATTCTATCAAGTACATTTATTTGATAGAATAGGTTTTTTTATGTTTTTTAATTAAATTAAGTGTTCTATTTTATTCACCAATTATCTATGCTTTATTCTTCAGTAACATCAGCCTCAATTTTAAAGAACTCCATCAAGTCAACAAGGTTTTGAGCCTGTGATAATAGAAGCTCTCCTGTTGATGTTAATTCATCCACCAAAACAGTATTTTGTTGTGTTATATCGCTTATTTCTATTACAGAATTATTAACCTGATCGACTCCTGCCTGTTGCTCTACAGCTGTTGAGCTAAGATTTTTCATAATATTAGAAGTCTCTTCTATTTTTGATCGTATATCAGAAAATATTTCTTTAGATGCCCTTGCTGTTTCAGTCGCTACTTTTGTTTTTACATTAGCGTCTTCAATAAGCTTAGATATATCATTAACAGAAGTTTGTGTAGTCAATGCTAAGTTTCTAACCTCACTAGCAACAACAGCAAAACCACGTCCTTGCTCCCCTGCACGAGCAGCCTCAACTGCCGCATTTAGTGCTAAGATATTCGTTTGAAAAGCAATGGATTCTATTATTTTTGTAATATCAGCTATTTTACTACTTGCCTCATAAACCTCTTCTATATTTCTAGTTGTATCTTCTATTACATTAGCCGCATTTTCAACTGAGACTTTCGATTCCGTCATCATTTTATTTCCATCAACAGAATTCTCGGTTGAAACTTTTATAGTAGAGGCTATCTCTTCCATGGTAGCAGATGTTTTCTCAAGGTTTATAGCTTGATTTTCTGTACGATGAAATAAGTCATTATTACCCTCAGAAAGTTTTAAGGCAATAGATTTTATTTGTCCTGTACTTTCATTAATGAGAGTTATTGTATTTGTCATATTATTTTTTATTGTTACAAAACTATTGGCAAGCATACCCATTTCATCTTGCCTACTTAAAGTTTTATCATCAGATATAAAAGCCATATTCCCTTCAGCAATACATTTAGCCTCATCACCTAATTTTTTTATTGAAATAATAACAAGACGTCTTATTATTACGAAAATAAACATCATAAGAAGAATAAAAGCAATAACTGAGCCTATAATTATTATCATTTGCATATTGTTAATATCTTTAAGTATTTCAGGCACAGCAACCTGAAGTACAATACCCCAATGTTTCCCACCCCCTAAAGGTATAGGATATAACTGATATAAAGAATCCCAACCCGACTTGAATGTTGAACTTGGTTTTCTAAATACTAAATGTTTACCTTCTTTTACAACATTAATAAAATCTCTTTCTTTATAACCACTCCAACCTGATTCATATATATTCAAACCAAGCAAATCACCATCACCACGCTCTCTGTCGACACCAATAAGCATCCCTGAATCATCTACAATGAATGCTGAACCTATACCAAATGGCACAATACTTGCTACATAATCCTGAACCCATTTATTTGATATTGTAGTTGCTATAACACCTACAAATTTATTATTTACCAATATAGGCATAGCGTATGTATATTCTAGTCCATTATCAGTTTGATATACATCAGTTGTGTATGGACTCAATGTTTCTTTTACTGCTTTATACCACTCAGTATTTGAAACGTCATTAGAAGTTTTAAATACGTTTCCTTCTTTTGAAGCCTCTAAATTAAAATTAACATAATTAGGCTCAAAATTAACTAGAAGCTTTGTTGCCATCTCATGAGCAGGGTCTTCCACAAAATTATCTAGTATTGGTGCAATAAGGTTATAGTCCTCATTAATTGTCGCAATTGTTCTTATAGCATGACCAATACCATCTATAGGCATGTTTAAATGTATAATCCTAGAACTAACATAATTAGCCTCTGCTTTTGCTTCTGCCTCAAGTTGTTCAAACACAAGATTGGATGCTACATTTGTACTTCTATTCATTGTGTATATAATTAAAGCAGAAAGTATAATAAATACTATAATACCTATATATAGTGAAATTCTAAACTGAAGCCCCAGCTTTTTAAACATATTATATCCTCTAATTTTGTCTAAACCTAAGTCTCTTATCACTTGAAAATTAGTTAAAGTATTATACTATAATAACATATAAAAATAAATACAGCAGGATAAAAAATTGATACAGCATTCAAGACCAACAATAAGAAAAAATGATTTAGAAAGCGCCTTAAAAGTAATGATAAGTGACAACCTAGCAACAGGTGACGTTATATACGAATTTGAGCGTGCATTCGCACTTTCATTTGATAAGTCGTTCTCAGCCGTTTTTGTTACAACAGGTACTCATGCATTAGAGCTTATTTTAAGACATCTTAATATAGAAAGTGGAGACGAAGTTATAATGTCTTCTTTTCTAAATGTGTCCCCTCTTCAAGTTGTTACATCTTTAGGTGCTAAGCCTGTATTGGTTGACATAAATGAAGACTCATATCAAATATGTATGGATAGTGTTATTAATGCTATTACAGATAAAACTAAGGCTATAATAGTTTCTCACATGTTTGGTAATGCTGCTCTCATTGACGAGCTTTCAGATATTAAAGTTCCAATTATAGAAGATGCATCACATGTACTTGGTGCTAAATATAGAGATAAGCCTTTAGGTTCATTTGGAGACTATGCTTATTTTTCATTTTCTGCTACAAAAATGATAACATCTGGTGGAGCTGGAGGAATGATTCTTACACGTAAAAAAGGAATCGACTCTATAAGAGATATAAGGCATTATGACAAAAAAGATAATTTCATTAGGCGTTTCAATTATTATCCAACCGACCTACAAGCATCAATTGGTATGGAAGAGCTTAAAAATTTAAGTCGTATGATTAGTGTCCGTCATGACATAGCTTCCTTTTATGACTCGGCTATACTTGAAAGCACTTTATCAAAACCAGCAACTCATGATGGTGAAGAGTCTTCATATTACAGATATGTATGTAGCACGAATGGAGACATGAATATACATGACACTATTAGCATGTTTGAAAGACAAGACATTCAAGTTAAAAGACCTATTTATAAACCACTTCATCAATATCTTGAATTACCTAAAGAAGATTTTATTAACACTGAAAATGCTTATTTAAAGTCTGTGTCAATACCAATTTACCCAACACTTCAAAAGCCTGAAGCTGAGCTTATATCTAAACTCATCAGACGAGTAAGATAATATTACTATATAAGTTTATAGCCTAATGTTGCCATAAATGAGAAATAAAGTGTTCCAGACAAATTAGGATAATCTATATACTGCCCTATATGAGCTATCGCTTCTACGTATAAAGTATTATCAAAAAAGTAATGGTCATAATCTACATACGCACCTATAGTTTGCCCTAAAAGCTTAGTATATTGTATGTAGGTTACTGTATACTGAATACCAACACCTACAGGCTCCATATCAAAAACAAGTTTGGTATCAAATTTATATGACACATCACTATTTTTTCTTATCAAAAATAATTCATAATCATAATAGTAATCATCAGCTTCTGTGTAGGCATATTTTATCGAGAGTCCAACTTCAACTGAAAGTCCTGTATTTATAAAAATATCTTTAAGGAATGCTAACTTAAATGTTGGAGTCAATTCAATTTCCATAGCTAAAGCATTTTTTCGGCTACCATTAAGTATATTATCTACCGAATATGATTCAATCCCTACATTATCATCAAACCCAACAAAACCTCTCTTAACACCTGTAAAATAAGCTACTATTGAACCATTTCCATTAATAGTAAAGTATCTACTTGGTGTAAAATCTACAAAAAATGTCATAATGTCTTGTTCTAATTTAAATTGATTTTCTACTCCAACATCAGTCTTAAAATCACTCCAAAAAACACCATTTGGTTTTTCATTTGTAAATCTATAAAATAGCCTTAAATTAAATCCAAAATTATACATAGGACTAAAATAGCCTATAATATCTGTTTCTATATAAAGCCCTTTATCTATTAAGGGGGGTGTTTGTAAATCGTTTGTTTCTTCTAATTCTTGTGTATATAGAAAAACTGAATTAAAAAGTAATAGTGTAAAAATTATTATATATTTCATTAATTGCTTTAAGCTCATTGATAGTAAAAAATATTTTTCATTATAGCATTCTACCATAAAAATATAAACATACTATTATATTATTTATTTCTTTTAAAGTATATACTCAAAATTAAATATCTAAAAAAACAAATACAAATATACAAAAGTGAATATAAAACTAGCAAATAAAAATGATATTGAATCTATAATTAGTATTTCAAAAACTAGTGCATATATTTCTTTAACCAAAGAAAATATTAACTATTATATTAATAACGAATATCATAAAATTTATATACTTAATAATAATAACGAAAACTGTGCCTTTATAATACTATTTATAATTGATAATGTGGTCGACATAATTGACTTTATAGTTTCAAAAAAGCATAAAAGAAAAGGTTTTGGAAATGCTTTGCTTAAATATTCTATTAAAGAAACTTTCGCAAAAAAAATCACTCTAGACCTACATGAAAATAATACTCCCGCTTTAAGTTTTTATAAAAGCTTTGGATTTAATATAATTGCGAGAAGAGAAAACTATTATGAGAAACCAACTAAGGGAGACTCTTTAATAATGGAGCTTAATATAAAATAGCTTTGACTTCATAAAGCTTATATTGTATAATTAATTATTATGAAAAAAACTTTCCTTATTATAGACGCATTCGGTATTTTGTATAGATATTATTTTATATTCTTAAAGAACCCTCTTCTCAATTCAAAGGGCTTCAATGTATCATCCATTAACGGATTTTTACGTACATATTTTTCTTTAATAGAAACCTACCCTACAGACTATATTGCTCTTGCATTAGATAGCTCAAAAAAAACATTCAGAAACGAAATTTACAAAGAGTATAAAGAAAATAGAAGCAGTATGCCTGATGACCTAAGATCTCAAATACCTGTACTATATGAATTAATTGACGCTTTAGGAATACCTCGTCTTTTAATGGACAACTATGAGGCTGACGACATTATAGGACTGATTGCTAAAAACAATAATGAAAATAATATTAAAACAATAATATATTCTCCTGATAAAGATATTTTACAACTTGTAAATGAAAACACAAATGTTGTTATAAGTTCAAGAGATGGCGAGCTTCTTCTATATGACAAAGATGTTGTTAAGGCTAAAAAAGGAGTTTATCCAAATCAAATAGTCGACTTACTTGCTTTAATGGGTGATGCATCTGACAATATCCCAGGTGTTAAGGGAGTTGGTGAGAAAACTGCATTAAAGCTTTTGGATGAATATGAATCAATTGATGGGATATATGAAAATATTGAGGCAATACAAGGTAAACTTAAAGAAAAGCTTTCTGAAAGTAAAGATAATGCATATATGAGCTATAAACTAGCTACAATTGAAACTAATGTGCCAATAGAGCTTAATTATGAAGCTTATGAAAAGCATATAATAAAGCATGATGAGGTCAAAAAAATACTTGACGATCTTGAGCTTAACCAAATACGTAATAAAGTTAATGCTTATATTGGTGGCAATATGTCTCCTAAGGAGATTCAAGAAAGCCGTGTAAAAGTGTCTACAGAAACACCTAAACCGACACCTGTGAATTATTATTTAATTGAAAATGATAGAGAACTTACAAACCTAATTACAGATATAAAAGCAAAAAAACTTGTATGTGTTGATTTTGAAACTACAGGATTAAGCCATATTGATGACAGAATTATAGGCATATCGTTCGCACTAAAACCCAATGAGGCTTTTTATCTAGATTTAAGTGGACGAACTAAAATTGACTTAGACGCAAGTACTAACCTTGTATTTGATACACTTAAAGACGAGAGCATCAAAATTATAGGGCACAACTTAAAATATGAATATAAAATGATTAAGTCGATTGATAAAGTTTTTGGCAACATTTATTTTGACACTATGATAGCCGCATATTTAGTAAACCCCACAGGCTTTAGTTTTAGCATGGACAACTTAGCCCTAGACTATTTACACTACAACACAATGAAATATGCTGACATAACTGACAATGCAAAAAAAACGCTTTTAGATGTTGATATTAAAGATGTTGTAAATTATGCATGCGAAGATGCTGACATAACTTTTAGACTTTATGAATATTTGAAACCTATAATTGAAGCTAAAGAACTTACACATTTATTTTACAATATTGAAATGCCTCTACTTAGTGTTTTAGGCGAAATGGAATGTAGAGGAGTGCATATCAGTAAAGAGTCTTTCAAAACGCTTTCTGACAGTTATGCTACCCTACTTGAAAAAACTCAAAAAAATATTTATGCTGAATCAAAAAGCGAGTTTAATATTCAGTCTCCTAAACAAACTGGAGATATACTATTTCATCAAATGGGTATTGCCCCACTAAAAAAAACAAAGACAGGACAATTTTCGACAGATGATGAAGTATTAAATACCCTCGCAAAAAAATATAAAATAGCTGAATATTTACTCACCTACAGAAAATATTCAAAACTTAAAAACACATACCTAGATGCTTTACCAAATTTAGTGCATGACAAAACTTCTAGAATACATGCATCGTTTAACCAAACAGTAACAGCAACAGGCAGGCTCTCATCATCTGAACCTAATTTACAAAATATTCCTGCTCGTGGAGAAGAAGGACGTAATGTCAGAAATGCATTCACGGCAGAGGCTGATAATGTTTTAATTTCTGCCGACTACTCGCAAATTGAGCTTAGGCTTCTAGCACATTTTAGTGAAGACCCTGAATTACTTAAAGCATTTAGAAATAACGAAGACATACATAAAAAAACTGCCATGAAAATATATTCTGTAAGCGAGGCTCATGTAACAGGCACTATGCGTAACACGGCTAAAATTATTAACTTCAGTATTATTTATGGTAAAACCGCATTCGGACTTTCAAAAGAGCTTAATATTTCACGTAAAGAAGCTGAAGACTTTATAAAAAATTATTTCAAAACTTATGCAGGTGTAGAGCCATTTTGTGCAAATGTTATAAACAAAACTAGAGAAACTGGTATCGTAAAAACTATAACAGGCCGTATACGTGATTTATCTAAAACCATAAACTCTCAAAATACTGTAGTACGAAACGAAGCTGAGCGAATAGCTGTGAATACTGTTATTCAAGGATCAGCCGCCGACCTTATTAAAGTTGCTATGGTTAAAATGAGTGCTGAACTTAAAAAGAATACACAAACAGCGAAAATGGTTATGCAGGTACATGATGAACTTGTGGTTGAAGTTAAAGAAAGTGAAAGTGAGAAAACAGTCAGCATAATGAAAGAAGTAATGGAAAATGCTTTAAGTTTTAGCGTTCCAATTTTAGTAAGCATTAATGCAGGAAAAAATTGGGGAGAAGTACATTAAGCTTTATTTATATTTAGCTTTCTAGCCTCACTTGCCTAAGCCCATCTGTTGCTTCAATGCTTCCTTTTTTATATTCTAATGCACGCCTAAAATTGTATTCAGCATTTTCAAAATCTTCAAGCCTTAAATATGATTTTCCAATACCTAAATGTAAATCATGGCTAATTTCTTTTTTTGTATTAATAGATAAAGCTTTTTCATATTTCTCTATGGCATCTTTATAGTCAAGTCTTCTAAAAGCATAAGAAGCATATAAATTATAATTTTCGACTGTTGGATTTAGATTTATCATTTCACCGTAATAAAGTAAAGCATTGTCATATTTTCTAATTGCCTCTGATATTACAGAAAGAGTTTTTAATGCATGCTCACGAATAAGTATTGTATTTTTATCATCACTCGCTGATATTAAAAGTAATGACATTGATTTTTCATATTCTCTAATTTTATAATAAATATTTCCAAGCCTAAATATAGTTTCTCTATCACTTGGATATTTAGAAAGTGTTTCAGTATAATATTTTATAGCACTTAATGTATCGCCCTCTCCTTCATAATATATAGCAAGTGTTCTAGTAGGGAACGCTTTTGCAGTACTCATATTTATTGACTCTGTAAGTAGCTTAATACCTTTATCTTTATTTCCATAATATAATTCAAGTTCTCCAAGTCTTGGCAAAAATATAGAATTATCTTCTTCGAGTTTAACAAGCTCTTGATAGTATTTTAATGATAAATCAAATTCTTTTTGCTCATACGTAATAGTTGCTACTTTTTCTAATGCTTCTATATAAATAGAATCTTTTTCATTTTCTACTATTATTTTTTTATAGTACTTATAAGCATCTTTTAAATTTCTATCTTCATAGTAAGTATTGGCAAGATAAAGTGTTGTCTCATTTATATATGGATTTTCTTTAAGTTTATAAAGTTTATTATAAAATAAAATAGCATTATCATAATCATCTTGACTATAATATAAATCTCCAAGTGCCATTAATGCATTATAATTATAGGGGTCTTTTTCTAAAACTTGTTTATACACATATTCTATACCATCATAATTATCAACCTTTTCATATATAGATATTAACCTTTTTATAAACTCTTCATTTGCAGTATTGCTAGAAAGACTTTTCAAATACATTTCAGTAGCACTAATTGTATCTCCGTCATTAATATAAATATCTCCCAATATGACAGCCGCTTTATCAGTGTACTCATTTCTTTCTTTAAGCACTAATTCATTTAATATGCCATAAGCATAATCTATAAGACCTTCTTCTAAGGCAATTATTGCTAAATTAAGTGAAGCTTCATAACTCTCTTCTAATTTAGACACACTAGTGTAATATCCTTTAGCAAGTACAGGAGTATCATTATCCATATAAAAAGAACCTAATCTTAAAAGAGTGGGAATATGGTTTGGATCTACTCCGAGTGCATTCTCAAATGTTTCTATGGCAAGATCAACTATATTATTTTCATAATATGCTTCCCCTACATAATAAAGTAAGTCAGCATCTTTATACACCGAATTAGTAATGGTGCTAAACATATCTATTGCCTTATCATAATTCTCGGTTTCAGTATATATTCTACCAAGTAAAAGAGCCGCATCATATATACTTTTAGGGTCTAGACTCAGAGAACGATATTGATATAAAAGATGTTCTGCTTTCTTATAGTTTTTTTTATTAAACTCTTTTGTAGCAACCACATATCTATCTTGACTATTATTATCTAATGTAACTTTACCATACGAAATAGCGATAGCAAGTGATGTTACAGCAATGATTCCAAGCAAACTAACAGAGATAATTATTATTAATGGTTTATTAATGAGTAAGTGTTTTTCATTTTTATCATTATACTTGTATGGCATCTAATATTCCATTGATAAATTTATATGAATCTTTATCACTAAATATCTTAGATATCTCTAATGCCTCATCTATTACTATAGACTTTGATATATCCTTTTGAAATAAAAGAGCATATATTGACATCCTAAGTATTGCCTTATCAACATATTGTATTCTACTAAATCGCCAATTCTCTGATGACTTTGTTATAATCTCATCAATAGCCTCTATATTTTCGATAGTACCTTGAACAATCTCTTTAGCAAAACTTAAAACATTCTCTGGAATTTTGTTGTCTTCATAACTAAACTCTGTAAGCTCATCTAAAGTAATATTCTTATGATTCATGTCATAAGAGTACAAAGCAAACATAGCATATATGCGAGACTTACGCCTTTTACCATATTTAGAGAAATCGAAATCGGGCTTCTTTTTAGTCTTTATGATAATTTTTTTCTTTAGAACTTTTTGTTTCTCTTTGCTTTCAGTAAGGACTATCTTATTGCCTTCAGCAATGAATATTTTCTTATCTTCATTAACTAGAGAATCTTCATTAACTAGAGAATCTTCATTAACTAGAGAA
>CAMRCO010000034.1 GCA_947040945.1 uncultured Spirochaetia bacterium | reverse complement strand
ACCGCTTTAGTTGAAAAGCCATATTTTTTATTACTGTCAAGCATTATTAGCCTCCTAACTTAAAAATTATTTAGAACATTCCATACACGCTCATTTATTTTTAAGCCCAACTATTTAAAGTTTATCTAAAGATTTCTCTAAGTCAGCTATAATATCCTCTACACTCTCTATTCCAACAGAAAATCTAATAAGCCCATTTGTAACACCAGCTAAAAGCCTTTCTTCTTCAGTATAAGGAGAATGCGTCATAGAAGCAGGATGTTGTATAAGAGTTTCAGTACCGCCTAAACTCACAGCAAGTGAACACACTTCAAGGCTATTTAATAATTTAATACCAGCATCATAACCACCTTTAAGCTCAAATGCCATTGTACCACCAAAATCTTTCATTTGTTTTTTAGCGATGTCATGCCCTTCATGGTTAGGAAGCCCGGGATAGTAAACTTTTTCAATTTTACTGTTAGCATTTAAGAAATTAGCAACCTTATCAGCATTAGAACAATGCTTGTCCATTCTAACTTCAAGCGTTTTAATTCCACGTATAATTAAGTAGGCATCCATAGGGCTTAAAACAGCACCTGTTAGGTCTTTTAGCCCAACAAATCTTATATTGTCAATATCTTTTTTAGTTCCAAGTATAATTCCTGCAATAACATCAGCATGCCCATTCAAATATTTTGTTGCCGAATGAAGAACAATATCACAACCAAGTTCAATTGGTCTTTGTAAATATGGAGTAGCAAATGTATTGTCAACCACAACTTTGATGTCTTTATTTTTATCATGTGCTATAGTAGCCACAGCTTCAAGGTCTACTATTTTAAGATTAGGATTAGCAGGTGTTTCAAGGTAAAGCATTTTAGTATTACTTTTAATACCATTTTTAACTTGCTCTAAGTCGCTAGCGTCAATAAAATCAACCTCAACACCAAATCGTGTTAGCCCATGACTAAAGTATGCAAATGTGCAACCATAAAGCATTTTATCAGCTAGAAGGTGATCTCCTGCACTAAGAAAAGTCCAGATAATAGATGACGTTGCCCCCATACCTGATGCAGTCGCAAGCCCTGCTTCAGCTCCCTCTAAAAGAGCCACTTTATCCTCAAGCACAGTGCATGTGGGGTTTCCAAGCCTTGAATATATATAGCCTTCTTCCTCCAAAGCAAAACGGCGTCCACCTTGTTCTGCACTATCAAATATAAAAGTAGATGTTTGATATATTGGAGTTGTTAATGCTCCAAAAGGATTTTTTTGATTTCCACCATGAACCGCTTTAGTTGAAAAGCCATATTTTTTATTACTGTCAAGCATTATTAGCCTCCATATAGTGTAATTTAGACAACAGAATAAATTATATACCTAAATATATATTTGTCAATTTAAATTTATTTTTCATTTATAAATATACAATTAAAAAAAATAGTAAAAGCATTTATTATTTTTTTAGTTAAAAATTACATTTAAATTAAAAAAATAATAAATTAATTTTGAATTAACACAAAAAATTATAAAAAATGTATATACTATTATAGATACTATAAATAACTTTATATTAAGGAGAGCAGTATGCAAGAAATATCAACTACTGTGATTATCATTTTATGCTTATACACAGTAATAGGTGTTCTCGATCAAATTTCTATTCAACTCGGATTTTACACCCCACTTTTTGCGGGGACAATTACGGGAATATTACTTGGAGACCTAACACTTGGGCTTACAATAGGGGCAACACTTCAACTTATGACACTAGGAGTTGCAACTTATGGTGGAGCAACTGTACCTGACTTTTTATCAGGTGCTATTATGGGTACAGCGTATGCCATTATATCGGGGCAAGGTGCTGAATATGGTATTGCTTTGGCAGTACCTATAGGGCTATTACTTACACAATTTGATATATTAGGACGTATGACAAATGTATTTTTTCAACATCATGCTGATAAATGTGCTGAAAAAGGCGATTACAGAGGTGTCGAGATATCAAATATAATGGGTGCATTTCCTTGGATTCTATCACGTTTAATACCTGTATTTATAGGTCTTTATTTTGGAGAAACTGTAGCTGAATCTATTAACAGCATTATACCTGTTTGGTTTATGGTTGGGCTTAAATCAGCTGGTTCTATTTTACCTGCTATGGGTATAGCTATACTTATGAGATATCTTCCTATTAAAAAATACTATCCATACTTTATTATAGGATTTGTTATAATAGCATTTGGTGGTTCAAACTTTACAATTTTATCAGTTGCACTAATAGGATTTGCTTTCGCAGTTCTAAATTATAACAAGCAAAAAACATCTGTTATAAACAAAAATATTGATGACGAGGAGGTAGAGATAGATGGATAATAAACAAAACAAATTAACAAAAAGCGATATTAATAAAGTATATTTTAGAAACATATTTGGTCTACAATGGGGCTGGAATTATGAGAAGATGCAAGGACTTGGATATTCATGGGTTATGATGCCTGCTATAAGAAAAATATACAAAGATGACCCTGAAGGTATGAAAAAAGCCGTAAAGATGCATCTTGGATACTTTAATACGTCTCAGGCTATGTCTAACCTAATTATAGGTGCTGATATGGCTATAGAAGAAGAGTTTGGTAAAGATTCAGAAGATGCTGTAGTAAGTCTTAAAACAGGATTAATGGGGCCATTTGCTGGTGTGGGCGACACGCTATTTTTAGCAATATACCGAGCTATTGTTTTTTCTATAGCGGCATATACTGCACTTGAAGGCAATCCTGTGGGATTAATTGTTCCTGTAGTTGCATGTTTCGTTGTTTTATTTATAAGATATAAATTCACATATTTAGGATATAATCAGGGAAAAAAAATAGCTGCAAACTTTGCTGACCAAATGATACCTATAACCGAAGGTGCTGCTATTTTAGCATTAACAGTAGTTGGTGGGCTTATACCTTCTGTAATTTCTTATAAACTTGGGCTTAGCTTTACTTTAGGTGATGTTACCCTATCTATACAGGATATGCTTAACAGAATTATGCCTTCCTTAATACCACTTGGAATAGTATTATTTTCATATTGGTTACTTGGAAAAAAGAAGTTTACGTCTACACATTTAATATTTGTTCTCATTGGTATTGGTATGGTTTTAGGAAACCTGCAAAATATGTTTAATGTTCTTTTTGGTTTGTTTCAATAGTAAAAAAAAGGATTAATTTATGGCAATAGTACACGCAAGAGTTGATGAAAGGTTAATACATGGTCAAGTGGCTTTGGTATGGACTAATGTGGTTGGGGCAACACGCATAGCTGTTGTTAATGATGAGGCGGTTAAAGATGAAATGCTCATATCAGCATTAAAACTTTCAAAACCAGCAGGAATAAAATTATCTATTTTGTCAAAAATTAAAGCTTCAGAAAAAATTAAAGATGGTGCATATGACGGAGAGAAGCTATTTCTAATTACAAAAAATATAGATGACATGTTTTTTTTGATAGAAAGTGGTGTCAAAATAGATAATGTAAATATTGGAAACATAGCAAAACGTGACGGAAGTATTTCCATAAAAAGATCTGTTGATGTAACAGAGGATGATATTAACAAAATTAAAAAATTAATTGAAAACGGTGTTAAAGTAACGGCTCAAATGCTTCCAAATGAAACTGATGAGTCTATTACAAAATACTTTCCAAATTAAAATATTAAGAGGTAAAAATTTTGCTTGAAATATCTAGTATAAATAAACTAACTACAGAGGCATCTAACGAAAACACTAAAAATATTGATGCTTTAACAACACTTGAAATGGTTAAATTAATTAATTCTGAAGATGCAAAAGTAGCACTTTCTGTTGAAAAAGAATCTGCCTCTATTGCAAAATCAGTTGATGAGATTGCAATACGTTTTAAACAAGGTGGACGCATTATATACACAGGAGCAGGCTCATCAGGGCGTATGGGCACACTTGATGCGGTTGAGCTCACACCAACATATAATGTGTCTCACAGTCGTGCTTTTGGTCTTATAGCTGGTGGAAAAAGTGCAATGTTTGTCGCTGTAGAAGGAGCTGAAGACTCTAAAAGTCTTGGCATTTCAGACTTAAAAGAAGTTAACTTAAATGAACTTGATACTGTTATAGCAATAGCTGCAAGTGGTAGAACTCCTTATGCTATAGGTAGTATTGAGTATGGCAATGAGGTAGGAGCTTTAACTATATCTATTACATGTAATAATGATAGTGAAATGTCTAAAATTGCTAATATTTCGATAGCTCCCATAGTAGGTCCTGAAGTTATAGCAGGCTCTACAAGAATGAAAGCTGGAACTGCTACAAAAATGATATTAAATATGATTTCCACAACTCTTATGATAAAAATTGGGTATGTTTATGGAAATTATATGGTAAACCTAAGACCTACAAATGAGAAATTAATAGAACGTGCTATTACTATGGTTGCAAATCTAACAAAGCTTGAAAAAGAAAAAGCTAAAAAATTGTTTCATGATGCAGATTCTAATATAGCTGTTGCTATGGTTATGCATAAAACTGGGAAAGACAAAAATGCTGCTATAGATGTCTTAAAAAAAGCAGATAACCATATAAAAACTGCTATAAAAATGTCAGAGGAAGAATAATTATGAAAGTAGCTTTAATTTTAATGAGTCATGGTCACATGGCAGAAGAAACATTGAAGTCTGCCGAAATGATTGTCGGCGACACTAACGGCGTTGGGATAGTACAATTAGAACATAGCCACACTATGGACATTTTAAAAAATAAATTAGAGGCTGTTATTAAGTTACATAAAAATAAACCCATACTCATTATGGTTGATTTATTTGGTGGAACACCTTTCAATATTGCTATGATTTTAAGCTCTAAACGACCTAACACAAAAGTTATTACAGGATTTAATCTTGGAATGCTTATAGAGTGTTTAACGTCTGAATATGAGAGCCTTGACGAGCTTAGCTGCTATTTATGTGAAAGTGCCAAAGATGCTATACAAATAGCTGAGTTTAATGATGATGACGATGACATTGATTTAGAAGAATAATTACACACCCCCAATTTCTTACTTACAAGCTGGGGGGTAAAAAAATACTAAATAATATAGCACAATTATGAATTAAATGTGCTATATTAATGCATAAAATTCATAATTGTTATATACCTATATAGGAAAATAGTTTATACTTAGTACGATATTTTACGATAATATTAGCTAAACATTTATTTATTAGGATTTTTTGTGAACATATTAAAAACCACTGCTCTAATTTTAGTTTCATTCTTTTTTCTAGGTAATAATCTTTATTCAGAAACAATTCTTACAATGACAACAAGTGACCCACAACTTGATGTTCTGTCAAGATATTCTACTACATTAAATCAAATGCCAAATACTATGAGGGCAAAAACAGAATTAAAAAATGCAATACTAATACTTGATTCAAGAAATATTTCAGCTATAAAAAAGCACCCTCATTATTCAAGCTTAGGGGACATATATATGTATGCAGCTTTTAAGTTAGAAAGAGAAACTGATATTGATGAGACGATTAAACTACTTGAACGTACTATATCAATAAGAAAAGACCCTACAAGTGTTTATAAATTGGCTACTCTATACAAAAAAAAATATGATGAAGCATTAAACAATGGAGACGAATATCAACAAGTAATGTATGGACGAAAGGTATACTCGACTCTAAACACATATATAAATATGCAACCTCAAAAAAAGAAATCCTACAACAAAATTATAAAATATTTTAAAGCATACGATTTCTAAGGCTAAAACTAATAATTACTCATTAAAGCATGTCTAAGCTAGGGTATTGACTTTTTTTTAGTATATGTTACAATAACTCCAATGTAAAAATTAAAATGGGCAGGTGGCCGAGTAGTCAATGGCAACAGACTGTAAATCTGTCAACGTGAGTTTACGGGGGTGCGAGTCCCTTCCTGCCCACATATTTAATAGGTTTTTCAAAATTTATGTCAGTTATAATATCCACAAACAATAAAAATGCTATAATACTAATTGAAGGTAACTTAGACGTTGAAGAAAATGTCAAAAATTTTGGAAATGACGCTAATGAAGTTATTTCAGACCATATGCCAAACATTATAATAGACTTTCAAAATGTCGATTCAATAGCTAGTGAAGGCATTGGTAAAATTCTAAGCCTATATAAAAACATTCAAATTATTAGAGCTAACTTATCATTTCTTAATATTAAAGACGAGCTTAAGGACACTTTTGACAGCCTTCTCTTCTTTAAACTTGTAAAATATTATAAAGACGAAAGTGAATTCGACTTTTAGTTTTCAATACCTCTTTGAGTCTCCTCAACTAAAGCATTAAAAAGTGTTATAACATTATCATTACTTGATCTTAAATATTTACAAGTTAAGTGCAGTAGTTGTTTCATTATCCTATAACCAATATCTGTATTCTCATCACAAAACTTTGTGAATAAAGCACCTGACAATGAGTAAACTGTTAGATCACTTTTTGCTGTAATACTTGCTGTTCGAGGATGATCATCAATAAGAGAAACTTCTCCAAAAGATGACGCTTTTGAGTTTCTAGCATCTATTAAAGATATAACATAGGGCTCACCTAATGCTGTAGTCTTTGATATTTGAATTACACCATCATTTACAACATATAATCTAGAGTTAGTATCGCCCTCTTTAGCTATAACTTTTCCTTCTTTATAATGATGTATTTCTACTAGAGAGCAAAAATGCCATAACTCATCTTTGCTAAGATTAGAAAATAAAAATATATCTTTCAAAGCACGATAAATACTACTTAAATCGTCTATTCTTTTTTGAGTTAATTTCTTTCCATCTTTTTTTAGCATAATTTATACCTATTCAAATATAGCTCCTGTATTAATAGCAATTATAGCAGAATGTTTTTTTATAATATAATTGCCAACAGGGTTTATTATAGCCTTATTTTTTTCAAGTTCTCGAGCTTCTTTTAGGTTTTTAACAAGCTCACCTAAATCAGGAGTTTTTTGAGCCTCTGCTATAGCTTGTTTTTTTAGTAGCATTTCAGCCCCCATATTCTCTACAACACCTATAACAATTTTACCAGTTTTTTCTCTATACTTTAAGCAGACTTCACTAAAACTATGTCCTATAATATCTTTAGTAACAACTTCAAGTGTAAGTAAAGCATCATCTCCTCTATCAAAAAGTTTGTCAACAACATTTGTAATACCAGCATAACTTGCAGCACTTGCAAGCAAAAATCTTGTATATTGAGAACCATGAATTACTTCATCACACTTAAAGTTTTTAAGATGACTCTTATACTTAAATGTGAGAACTTCAGCACATATATAAAGATTAGGATTTAATGAATGTAGCATCATAACAACAACAGCAGTTTTTGCATCAATGCTTTCAGCATCAGTCGAAGATAATGGATTAGATATAACAATAGCTTTTTTTGCTCTACGAACTCCAGCTTTGATAAGAGTTATTTCATCACTTTGATCCCCATCAACATAATTAAGTCCATCAATATCATTAGCAAGTAAGTCCTGTTTTATCTTTGTTTTATCAAGATTATTAATTAATACAATATCGTATGATTTTAAGTTATTTTCATAAATCAAGATATCTTTAATTAGAAGACCTAAATCTTCTTTGTAACCTAAAATCATAGTATGATTTTTCATTTTTTTAAGCCTTCTTTGATCTCTTTTATTAAATATATTTTCATTAACTAAAAACGATGATACGGCAGCAGTAAAAAGTGAAGCTGATACTATACCCACAAGCATGAAAAGAACGGCAATAGCTTTACCCCAATAGGTTTTTGGTACAATATCGCCATATCCTGTAGTAGTCATAGTAACTATGGAAAACCACAGCGTTTGTAGTAAATCAGTAACAGAAAAGTCTATTTTTTCAGCTAGTATATATGCGAAAATCGATGAAGAAAAAAATATTACAGTTAGAAAGAAAGTAAAATACTTACCTAAACTAAACTTCGGTTTAAACTTTTTTCTCTTTATATTTCTTTTCATAGTTTTTTTTTTTGAAGACAGAAAACAATACCCCTCTTAAGAAGATATTTCAAAATCTCAAGAGGGGAATATATGCTCCGAGAACAGGGCTCGAACCTGCGACCCAGTGATTAACAGTCACTTGCTCTACCGACTGAGCTATCTCGGAATCTCTAACTTGATGTTTATATTAACATGCTAGAAGAAAAATGTCAAGACATACCAATAGCAAAAATAGAACTTCCTACACCTTAAAAAGCAACAAAATACCTACGCCTTACTTTCAGTACAGTAAAACTGGCGTCCCTTTGACAAAACTTTAAACACTATTTATGCCTCTATATTGTGTTTTTTTAAAAAAATTACTACTTAAAGAATTTTTACCGCCTATGATTCTGTTTCGCTTGATAATTAACCGCATTTATGATATATTTATTCTACAGTTTTCGTAAAAAGGATTGTAGATTAATGGCATCTAAAAATATTAATAAAAGCACTGAAGAAACTCCAACATATTCCACACTAACTAAAGACATCTTAAAAAGAGTAACCCCAATAGCTATTGAGAAAGAGCTTAAAGACTCATATCTTACTTATGCTATGAGTGTTATTGTTTCAAGAGCACTTCCTGATGTACGTGATGGACTAAAACCCGTACACAGAAGAATACTTTATGCGATGTATGACACAGGTCTTACACATGACAAACCTTATAAAAAGTCGGCAGCCACTGTCGGTGAAGTTTTGGCAAGGTATCACCCTCATGGAGACTCAGCGGTATATAACACGATGGTTAGAATGGCTCAAGACTTCTCACTCCGCTACTTGTTAGTAGATGGGCAAGGAAACTTTGGGTCTATTGATGACGATCCACCTGCTGCAATGCGTTATACTGAAGCTCGAATTACTAAAATAGCAGGCGAGATGTTGCTCGACATTGAAAAAGAAACTGTAAGATTTGCTCCAAACTTCGACGAATCGAGGGAAGAGCCTACAGTACTGCCAGCTTCTTTCCCACAGCTACTTGTAAACGGTAGTATGGGTATTGCTATAGGTATGGCTACAAATATGCCTCCTCACAACTTGAAAGAGGTTATTAGTGCTGTAACATATTATATTGACAATCAAGACTGCGAAATAAAAGACCTTATGCGTTATGTTAAAGGTCCCGACTTCCCTACTTATGGTATCATATATGGAAAAGAAGGAATTAAAGAGGCATATCTAACAGGAAAAGGACGTATAAAACTTAGAGCAAGATTCGACATTGAAGAGATAAGAAAAGATAGAGAATCGATTATTGTAAAAGAACTTCCTTATGGAGTGGTTAAAGCTACACTACATGAAAAAATAGCGGGCTTAGTTAAGATGGGTAAAATTGAAGGCGTTTCTGATGTTAGAGATGAGTCTAGTAACAGAAGCGGTATGCGTTTTATCATTGAGCTAAAAAAGAATGTGAACTCACAAATTGTACTGAATCAGTTATTTAAACACACTGACTTAGAGACTACATTTGGTATCATTAACTTAGCTTTAGTTGATGGTGAGCCTAAGGTATTAAACCTAAAAGAACTTATTTTATATTTTGTAAAACACAGAGTTCATGTTATAAATAAACGTACTGAATACGACTTAAAAAAAGCTTTAGCTAAGGCTCATATTTTAGAAGGACTTTTAATAGCACAGGCTAATATTGAAAAAGTCATAAAAATGATTCGTGAAAGCGACAGCACTGAAGACGCTCGTAACAAACTTATAGCGGCTTTTAAGCTATCTGAAAAGCAAGCACAGGCAATACTTGATATGCCACTTAAAAGGCTTACTGCTTTAGAGAAATTAAAAATTGAAGAGGAACTTAGAGAACTTCATAAGTTTATAGCATATTGTGAAGACCTTTTGGCTAATCCTCAAAAAATACTCGATTTAATTAAAAAAGATTTATCTGACATTTCAAATAAATACGGTGATGAAAGACGAAGTGAAATTATAGGCAAAACAAATGAAATTGAGGTCGATGTTGATGACTTAATTCATGACGAAGATGTTGTTGTTTCAATTACAACACAAGGCTTCATAAAGCGTGTTAATGCATCAAGTTACAGAACTCAAGGGCGTGGTGGCGTTGGTGTTCAGTCGGGCAAACAGCAAGGTGAGCATTATATTGACCACATGTTTGCAGCATCTACAAAAGATTATTTATTCATTTTCACAGATAGAGGTAAAGCGTTTTGGATGAAGGTATATGAAATACCATCCCTATCTAAAATATCTCAGGGGAAAAGTATTAAGTTTATATTAAACTTAGCGCCTGAAGAAACCATTACAAGCTATTTCACAGTAAGCGAGTTTGACAACAAGCACGTTATCGCAATGGTTACAAAAAATGGTACTATAAAGAAAATGGAACTTAAACATTTAAGTAATGCAAAAAAACGAGGAGTACTCGCTCTAACACTTGATACTGATGACAAACTTGTTGATGTTGCTATAGTTGAGTCAGGCGATGACTTTATTATGACAACACGCAATGGGCTTGCTTTAAGAATTGCTGAAGAGAAAGTACGTAAAATGGGACGTAGTGCTGGTGGAGTTAAAGGAATTACACTTACTAAAGATGATGTTTGTGTTTCAGGAAATGCTCTACAAAAAGGCGAATCACTAATTGTTATCACTGAAAATGGAATAGGAAAACGTTTATCGTCAAAACAATTTAATGTTAAAGGACGTGGTGGACAAGGTCAAATATATATTAAGCTTGACGAGAAAACTGGTGGTGTTGCTCGTGTGAAGGCAGTGGCAACTGAAGACGACATTATGGTTGTTACAACTGATGACATGACTATAAAAATAAAATCGTCATCAATTCCTGAACTTGGACGTAATGCTAAGGGTGTGAAGATTGTTAATATAACAAGTCCTGCTCTTGTAAGTGATATAGCAATAGTTCCTACTAATACTAATAATAGTGATCCTAAATAGTGGTTATTTAAAGAGAGTTTATGATAAAAAATTGGGAAAATCTTTTAGATATTTTATCAAAAGATGAAAGTGCTGCTATGCCATACACATTCTTAAAACAATGCGTGTTTTTAGAAGAAACTAGTAATTCTGCTATAATAGCATGTGCAGGAGACATGACAGCAACATATATAAAAAATAATGAACTTGAAAAAATAGAAAACTATATAAGCGATGCACTTGGATTTAAGATTACTTTATCAGTTGTGGTTAATCCTGAGCTTTTAGCAGAAACTGAATTATTTAATAAAAGTGAAGATGAGCATATAGAAAGTGATGCAGAAGTTGCTGAAGACATAGAAAGTATTAAAGAAGAGACTAGAAAAAGGTCTAATTTAGACAGCTACTATACGTTTGAAAATTTCATTATAGGCACAAATAATAAGTATGTAGTTGCTGCTGCCGAATATGTTTCGACTAATGCTGGCAAAGAGTATAATCCTTTTTATATTTATGGTGGTGTTGGTCTTGGAAAAACACATATACTTAAATCTATAGGCAATAGCTTTATAGAAAAAAATCCTAAAGCAAAAATAGCATATATTGGTGGCGGATCATTCAGAGATGAATTTGTTTCAGGGCTTATGTCAAAGCGTCCTGATATATTTAAGAAAAAATATAGATCTCTTGACATGCTACTTTTAGATGATTTACAGCTATTAGAAACAGCTCAAGAAACTTCAAAAGAATTATTTGAAATATTTCAAGCACTCGATGCTTCACATAAACAAATGGTGTTCGTAAGTGACAGACCTCCAAAAGAACTTCAAAACATTGAGGCTAGACTTAAAAGCCGATTTGAAAAAAGTTTAATTTTATCTATGGAACCACCTGAGTTTGAAACACGTGTTGCTATTATCAATCGAAAACTTGAAGACTTATACACCAGTATACCTAAAGAAGTTGTTGAGTATATGGCACAAAATATTACTAGCGATGTGAGAAAAATTGAGGGTGGCATTAAGGCTTATCTTTCAAATCGTGATCTTATGAAAATTACACCTAATGTTGAAGAGGCTATAAATTTAGGTATATTTAAGAATTATGTTACAACTAAGGCTACTCTTGAAGGATCTACAATTAAAAGTATTATAAAAACTGTAGCTGATTATTATGGGGTTCAAATTGATGTATTTAGAAGTAGAGATAGAAGTAAATATGTATCAAAAATAAGACATGTTGCAATGTATTTGGCATCAGAATATTCAGGTAAATCTACAACAGAAATAGGTTTAGAGTTTAACAGAGATCATGCCTCTGTAATTTATGCTCGTGAGAAAGTAAGGACTGATATAAAAGCAAACCTCCCTATAACAATAGAAATAGATCGAATTATAGCAAGTATACCTAGCTAGCGGAATTAAATTTTTATTCTCTTATAATTTATTATAGCTTCAGAATTAAATAAATCATGAACAATATGAGGGTTGATAGCAACTGATGCATAACCTAAAACATTTACATTAATTAAATATTCAGCACCAATGCTTTCTACATATCGAGCTGTATCTTTTGCTGTATGAAAAATAGAATAATCTGTTGTTACACCAACAAAATTAAGTGTAAGAGTTTCTTTATGAAGTCTTGCTTTATCAATAGCCTCTTTATGAATATCACTGAAACCAGAACTCCCTTCATCATCAGGAGCAACCCCTTTATAAACAGCGACAAAGTCATCTTTTTTAATAAGGCTATCTATAATTTTAGCACCGTATGTTCGGGCAACACAATGACGATTCCAAAGTAGCATATTTTCCTCAATCCCAGTGTCTTCATTTATTACACTAATTTCATCAAAAATCTCTTTATCATGCGTTTTCGCAAATGATATATGATTTACTGGATGCCAGTCTTGAGTCGTAATTATTAAATCATACTCATTACTTTCAATTAATTCATTTATAACAGGTATGATAGATGAAACACCGTCAATTGGTATAGCTCCCTCTTCTGTAAAATCATTTTGCATATCCATTATCGTAAGTATTCTAACATTTGACATAGTAAATAATATCCATATAAAAAAGTTAATTAATTTTATTAAGGCCTAAACTTAAGGTGGCAGGTCTTAATGCTATAATGCACTCTTTAATTAAATCATCTAAAGTAGTTCCAAGCATTTCGACACCATTCTCTATAACAGTTCTATCAACTCCCGAAGCAAAACGAGTGTCCTTCCACTTTTTTTTAACCGACTTAAGTTCTAAGTCATCAAGACTTTTTGACGGCCTAACCAAAGCACAAGCTACTATAAAACCAGAAAGCTCATCAACAGCATACAAAGTTTTTTCCATAACAGTTTCAGGTTTAATATCAGTACATAAACCATATCCATGACTTTGAATTGCTCTTATAAACTCATAAGGTATATTTTCTTTTTCTAAAATCTCTTTTACTTTTATGCAGTGTTCATTTGGAAATTGCCCATAATCTATATCATGTAGCAAACCTATAACACCCCACTCATCCTCGTCTTCATTATTTAATTTAGCATAATGACGCATAACGGCTTCAACAGCATAAGCATGCTTAAGTAAACCAGCATCAGTATTATATTTTTTCCAAAGAATAATCGCATTCTCACGTGAAATTGTCGCCATATCTACACCTCTAGCTATTATATTTATTTTTAAGTATATAAGAGTTTTGTCAATTGTCAATATTTTTGATATACATTGCATTACTCGATACTGCATATTTTATATTATGTTCTTCTAAATAAGAATTAATTTTTATATTAACTCTCTCTTTAATCCTCATAAAATCCCAATAATCTAAATTATCAACCCAGTACCAAAGCTTAAAAACAATACATACTGCATCATATCTGTCAAAAAATATCTGATAATCATTTATAACTTCATCTTCATTTTTAAGAATATCTTTTACAGCATCCATAAAATTATTTATCTCTTGCACTGTAAGAGTAGGTTCAAGCATTATATCCTGTGTCTGTCTAATTGTTTCACGTCCTGTAACATTTTCAATTTCTGAATTAGCAATAGTTCTGTTTGGAATTATCACCATATTCCCCTCTAAAGTCCTCAAGTGAGTAGCTCTAAGTCCAACACGTTCAATATTTCCATCATACTTAATTATTTTAATTCTGTTTCCAACAAGAAAAGGTTTATCTAAAACAATAATCAAATAACCTAATAAATTAGAAAGTGTATCTTGAGCTGCCAAAGCAACAGCAATACCTCCAATACCAAGTCCTGTTACTAAAGCACTAATATTAATTTTATATAATTCTAACAGTGTCAAAGTAATTACAATTATAACAATAAGTTTGCCTATAATAACACAAAACTGCAAAGCCGTTTCTTCAATATTAAACATCATCTTTGTTTTATTTAGCTTTTTTAAGAAATATTCTATAAAAATAGTCATTCTGTAAAAAGAAAAACCAAAACTAAGAACTATTATTGTGGCAGATGTTCTTTTTATATTAGGGTCATCTAATATTTTATTAAAATGAACATGTATTGTAGTGTAAATAATAAATACAAATAACCACAAAAGCATGCTTGGAGCTAGAGCATTAAATATATTATTTTTATGTATATTGGTATAAGACTTTTTATGCTTAACAGCCATAGCAATTATAGAAATAATAGCTGCCAAACATACAGCCATCAATACATAATAACCATACTTATCAATTAAACTATTTACTGTATCTCCCATCTCTTATAATACCTCTAATATTTATAATAAATTATTTCTAAGTACGATAACTCTAAGCTCAGGATTTATATCATAATGCTGTTTTATTTTTTTTCTAGTTTCATCAATAAGTGCTATAGCATTATTCGCATTTTCTATTATAGTTTCGTCTTTAGATGTATTTATAATATAATTAGGAAAGCTTTTATGCCACTCTAAATATCCCACTTTCATCTCAGTTCCACCTACTCTCGAAACCATTTCATAAGCTTTATTATTAATATCATCAAAAATAGGCCCGATATTGGCTTCAAGTACAGGGGCAATTGTGCCTCTAACATATTTATACCAATCAACTTTATAGTCTATTCTAGAAGGTTCTTCATACGAAAGCTTAAATATAATTGAAAGTATTTTAAGTGAAATAAAATCTTCTTTTTTTATATTTAAATATTCTTCTTTAGAATAAGACTCAATTGATATATTTTTATTATCTACCTTCATAACTCTTAAAGCTTCAATATTATCAAAAATAGATTCACCAAATGCATTAAGATTTGACGCTACAGCTCCACCAATAGTGTGAGGAAGTAATGCCATAAACTCAAAGCCTGTAAGATTTCTAATTCGAGCCTCATGTGATAACCGTTCTAACCTTACAGAAGCACATACAGCAATGCTAGTATCCTCAAATATAAAATTCTCAAATTCCCCTTTAAGCGATATAATAACTCCATTATACCCTTCATCCGCAATTAAGACATTGTTAGCATCACCTATTAAATTATATTCGATATCGTTTTCTATAAAATATTTAACAACTTGAAATAATTGTTTTTCAGTTTCGATTATAACATAAAGAGCGACATTCCCACCAACTTTAAGACTACATATATTATGAAATGGAAAGTCTACTTTATGATCAATATTACACTGAGATAAAAAATGTTTAAGATTCGTATAATCTTTTTGCATAACTCTCTCCTACTTTTACAATATTTCCAGCACCAAGTGTTATTATAATATCATTGTTTTCTTTTTTTGTATCTAAAATATTTTCTATTTCCTCGATATTTTCTACATAGATTACATTACTATGATTCTCTCTAACACCTAAAGACAAAGCTTTTCCTGTAATTCCAACTATAGGTAACTCACCTGCTGAGTATATTTCTGTAATAATAACAATATCTGAATCATTAAAAGCGGCAACAAATTCATTAAAAATTAATTTTGTTCTGCTATACCTATGAGGCTGAAATATAGCGATTATTCTCCTGTCTTTATAGGTATCTCTTAGGGCTTTTAATGATGCTTTAATTTCAGTTGGATGATGAGCATAATCATCAAATATAGTTATTTCTTTATCATAAAGTATATTAAGTCTTCTACCAACACCCTGAAACGACATTAAAGATTTTTTTATGCTGTCTATATCAACCTCAAGGTAAACTGACAAAGCAATTGATGCGAGCGTATTAAGGATATTATGTTCGCCTAAAATCGGTACCTTAAACTCCCCTATCAAATTATTATTTTTATACGCTTTAAAAGACGTATATGGAGCTTCAATTTTTATACTAGACTTATCAACATAAAAATCATAATCACTTGAAAATCCGTATGAAAAATATTTTTTATTAGCGCTTTTAGCAAGATCTCTTACAGTTTCATTTTCAAAACATAAAAAAGATGCTCCATAAAATGGTATTTTATTTATAAACTCTAAAAATGCAACTCGTATATTTTCTATATTTCCATAATAATCTAGATGATCATTGTCAATATTAGTTACAACATTAAGTACAGGGGATAGCTTCAAAAAACTACCATCACTTTCATCAGCCTCACAAACCAAATACTTACTACTACAACCTTCACAATGTGCATTATTTTTAAGGTTAAAATGATTTCCACCAATAATGCATACAGGATTATATTCAGTGTTCATTAAAATTTGGCTAATAAGGGATGTCGTTGTAGTTTTGCCATGAGCACCCGATATTGCTATGCCATAACGTAGACGCATAACTTCAGCAAGCATTTCGCCTCTTGAAACCATAGGTATTCTACGTTTTTTTGCTTCTACCATTTCATAATTTAGTAGTGATATAGCAGTTGAATTTACAACAACTGTAGTATTATCTTCTATATTTTTTTTATCATGCCCATAATAAACTTTAATACCCAAGTCTTCTAGTTGAGTAGTTTTACTGCTTTTAGCAATATCGCTTCCTGTAATTGTAAAGCCATGACTATGCAATACCATAGCAATAGCACTCATTCCAATTCCACCAATACCAATAAAGTGAACTTTTTCTTTATTTTTTGTAAGCATATTAGGACATCCTACTTTTTATATCATTAACTATATATATATCTGACTTAGAATATGATGCTTCTAACATATTATTCTTCATAGTCCTTAATCTCACTTTATCATTCATATTGTCTATTATAATTTGTGAAAGCTTGTCTGCATTAAGCGAACTTTCTCTTACTAAATAAGCCATATCTTTATCTACTAATTCTCTTGCATTAAAATATTGATGATTATCTGTTGCATGAGGAAATGGAACTAAAAGTGATGGTAACCCTACAGCTAAAAATTCAGCAACAGAGCTACTACCAGCACGAGAAACAGTAAAATCAGCTGCATGTATTAATGATGACATATCTTTATAATAGGCAAAAACATGCACATTCTTAAAACTTTTACTATTTATTTTATTAGCAACATTTTTATACCAACCCTTTCCACATAGCCAATAAATATGTAAATCATCTACGCCATTCAATATTTTTTTTAATGATGCTAAAATTAGTTCATTAAGTTTCAATGAGCCTTGAGAACCCCCCATAACAAGAAGGACTTTGCTATCATTGTTAAGTTCAAGAATTTTTCTACCAGATTCTCTATTAGAGATAAAGAATTCTTTCCTTACAGGATTACCAAATACTTTACCTTTAGGCATATACTCAAGTGATTTATTAAATGTTAGATAAACCATTTCAGCATTCTTATAAAACATTTTGTTCACTTTTCCGGGTACAGAGTTTTGTTCACATAAAAATATTTTTATTTTTTTAATTTTAGCAAGAAAAAGTATAGGCAATGCTACAAAACCACCCATTCCTATAACAAACTCAGGCTTATATTTTTTAATATACCCACGAGCCTGAAACAAAGCAAAAAGCATTTCAAACATAAATATTATATTCTTAACTATATTACCCGGAGCTTTAAGATTTATAGTATTAAAATCATATCCACTAGGTATAATTGAAATATCCTTTTCAGATACTATAAACCTTGGAGTATACCCCTCTTCTTTTAATTTATCGTATAAAGCAATAGCAGGAGTTATATGACCTGCTGTTCCACCACCACATAATAATACATTCATTATTTACTCCTATCTAGTCTTGTTATTTTAAGTAGCAATGCTACCATTATCATATTTATAACTATAGCATTACGACCATAGCTTATAAAAGGTAAAGGAATACCTGTAGTTGGTATAATTAAAGTTGCGACAAACATATTTAAATAAGCTTGCACACTTATAAACATAGTTATACCAAATACAATATACTTGTAGAATAAATTTTCAAGCCTACTTGAAATTATAAAACCTCTTATTGTAAATGATAAAAATAAGAATAAAATAATAATATTTCCTATAAAACCATATCTTTGAGCAATTGATGCATATATAAAATCGGTTATAGCAGCAGGCAAATGAGTACTTGTTTCAAGTAATGCGTCATCATCTAATCCAGATACTCCACCAAGATTAAATGCAAGAGTAGCACGTCTTGTTTGATATGTATCATCAATTGAATTAGTTGGATCAAAATATGATGTTACTCTTGTTTTCATATATGGGGTATTAAAAACAAATAGGGAAAATATAATAAGTAATAAAACTCCTGTAAATATTAAAAACCGTAAAGGAATACCCGCATAAAAAAACATAAGAAGCCCTACAACAGCAAAAAGTATAGCGGTACCAGAATCAGGTTCTTTAATTATTAAAAAACAAATTAAAATTAAAACGGCAAGAGGAGGTAATAATCCTTTTGGCAAGTTAGACAACTTTTCACCCTTCTTACTCAAAACACTAGAAAAATATATTACGGATGAAATTTTTGCTATTTCAGATGGTTGTATTGTAAAATTACCTACTTTAATCCATCTTTTAGCATAACTTCCATCTGATGAAATACCAAATATTAAAACATAAATAAGTAGCATTATAGTTACAAGCAGTATTATAGGTACAAGTCTATCGAGCGAATTAAAAAAATTCGGCATAAATATTATAAGTAAAGAAGCAATAAACATAATTATTACTAAACTAAAATGTTTAATAAAAAACTCTTGCCCGGGATTATGTATAGCCTCTGTTATATATATGGCAAGTATTCCAGATAATATGATAGACATAACTATTAAAGTCATATATATATCTGGCATAATTTTAGTTTTCATTAATTTTAATCCCTTCCCAAATCTTAATTAATAACTTCAGTAGTCTTTTTCCCAAACGATATTTTATAGTCTAGCTTTATATTAAGATCTAGAAAAACATCTTGGTCATAATGTGGCAATCCTAAGTTATACCCTGCCGCAAATCCAACATCTAGTAGTAAAGTATTTTCAAAGTATGCTAAACTCAAAGCTGTAGCAACACCAATTTTATGATAAATTTGTTCATAACTAAGAACACTAAAAAGGCTATAGTATATTCCTACATAAAATGGATGTATATTACTAAGTATATAAAAATCATTTTCAAGTTCAAAATCATTTTTAGAATGCAAAGTAGCGCTAGAATAATTAAAATAATAAGGCATTTTACCTACGCTAATATAGTTTATGAGAAGCGAATTAAGAACAACAATATTCTTAAACTTAAAATGAATTATCGGATTAATTTTAGCCATAAAACCCGTAGCAGAACCTTTTTCTAAATTATCTAATTTACTTGGACTATAACTATTAAAGTCATCATCATCAAAACCAGTATACCCAGAACCAAAAGCACTAAACATTCCAATAAAATATCCTGATGCTTTAACTGTAAAAAAAGAAAGAGGAGTATAGTTAATATAAAGACCTATAGAATCAGAAGACATATTTAATATATTTTCTATACCAAAATCAATTTTAGTATTTTTCCACAAAAAACTATTAGTAGTGTCTTTATTATTATATAATGGCATTCTATAATAAAGTTTAGTATTAAACCCAAGTCTATTTGGGCTAAAAGCTCCATCAAGATTTTGAGAAATATATAAACCTTTTTCTACTGATGCACTTCTAGTTACTTCACTTTCCACTAACAAAATAGTAGTTGAGTAGACTTGAATACTACCAAATAGAAAAATAAAGGCTAATATATACCGAAACATAAAACTCACTTTTAAAAAGGTTTATTAAAAAAATCTATTCTAGAAGCCTCGTAAACTTCTATATTGTTTAAGCCCTTCTCTTAAAATATTCATAGATTTTTTAATATCTTTTTCATCCAAAGCATAACACATTCTAACCTCATTTTTACCTAAACCCGGAGTTGCATAAAACCCTTCACCAGGTGCAAACATAACAGTTTCAGAATCAATACTAAACTCACTTAAAAGCCAAATCGAAAAATCTTCTCCATCTTCAATTGGAAGTTTAACAAATGCATAAAAAGCACCTTCAGGTTCACGAGTAATAACACCTTCCATGTTTGAAAGTTCATTAAATATAGTGTCTCTTCTTTTTTCATATAAAACTTTTGATTCTTCCAAGTAGTTTTCTGGCAAGTCATATAAAGCAGAAGCACCTACCATCTCTAATGTAGGAACTGAAAGTCTTGCCTGACATTGCCTAAATATAGCATTCATAAACTCTTTATTCTTACTAATAACACACCCTATTCTTGCACCACAAGCTGAAAATCTTTTTGATATAGAATCAATTATTATAACTCTGTTTTCAATCTCTTTAAAAGTACCTAAGCTTATAGCCTTATTTTCTCCATAAACAAACTCTCTATAAACCTCATCACTTATTATATATAAATTATATTTTTTAGCTAAATAAATAATATTATCTAATTCTTCTTTCCTTAAAACAACACCAGTAGGATTACTTGGATTAGAAAACATTATAGCCTTAGTTTTCGGTGTTATTTTTTTCTCCATGTCTTCAAGTGAAGTAAAATGATATCCATCTTCAGCATAAGTGCATATAGCATTACGTTTTATATTTAGAACATCAAAAAAGCTATTATAATTTGCATAATAAGGCTCACCTATTAAAACCTCATCACCTTCGTCAAATAAAGCTGTAAGAATAAATTGTAAAGCCTCACTTCCTCCATTGGTTATGAGAATATCATCTTTACTATAATTCATATTAAGTCTTTCATAATATCTTTGAATTTTTAATATAAGTTCTTTTATTCCAGCAGAATGTTCATATTTAAGAACTTTACCTTCATAAGAATTGATTGCATCAAAAAACACTCTAGGCGTTTCTATATCAGGTTGCCCTATATTCAAATGATGTATTTTAATCCCTTTATTAAGAGCTGCCTCTCCATAAGGGACAAGTTTTCTAACAGGCGAAGTTTTAAGTCTTTGTATACGCTTTGATAATGATAATTCCATAATATAATCCTTCAAAATAATAAAATTCTATTTCTACCATTATAACAACAATAATAGTATTAGTCAACTTAATTTAAGTATTGATTAGATAGAAAAAAAACATATTAATTTTCAACGCATAATAACTAGAAATAAGCTCGACTCATCAACCTCTTTAATAAAGTACTTATACCCAAAGT
>CAMRCO010000033.1 GCA_947040945.1 uncultured Spirochaetia bacterium | reverse complement strand
TCTCTTAATGTTGGGGACTCACCTATGCTTGTTTCAAGTACTGTAGATGATGCGATTAATGCTACAAAAATACCTATAGTTGGGAAAACAAGTTTTGGTATTTCTATGTTTGATAAAAGTAATGTGTTTATAGACATTGAGTCGGCTCAAAAATTACTTCGCTCTTATGATGCGACAACAGAGATTTTTATTATACTTAATGATGAATCTCGTACTGATGACATGGTGAATATTCTTAAAGAAAAATATCCAAATTATGCTATTGAAAGTTATAAGACACAACTTGGAGCAATGTATATGACAATTCAAATGGAGAGAAATGTATTAATATTCATAGCTGTTATTATAATGTTTTTGGGATCTCTTGTAATTGTGAACTCACTTATAGCAAGCATTTATGAAAGAATGAGTGAAATAGGTATGCTTAAAGCTTTAGGGTATGGGAATAAAGATCTCACAAAAATGCTTTTTTATGAAGGCTGTTTCTTTGGTCTTTTTGGTGGTGGTGCTGGGTTTATGTTTGGATATTTATTTCTATTACATGTGTCTAAAGTAGGTATAAATTATGGAAACATGATGGACATGGTTAATCTACCCATTGACTCTACTTTATACCCATCACTTAATGGAGTAACAATTGTTGCATGTGCTTTCATAACAATTTTAGTGCCTGCTTTAGTTTCATTAATACCTGCTAGTACTATTAGGCGTATTACTCCAGTTGATGCTATTAACTCAAGAAATTAAGTTATGAGTCCTTTTTCTACTAGGACATCTTTCATATCATTTTCAAGCATAAAGTCTATGCCTATAGTTTGCATTATTGTTAGTGCTTTAATTATTTTTTTGCCTCTATTTTTTGTAAGGAAATATTCTACTTTTAGAGGATACCCATTAAAAGTTTTTTTATCAACAAAACCAAAGCTTATTAATTCTTTAAGCTGTTCTAGTAACATTTTTTGAGTAATGCCTTCAATGTCTTTTTCAAGATTTGAAAGCGAAGTGTTTCCAAGTCTAAGACGCCATAATATAATTGACTTCCATTTTCCCTTAATCATATCATGCGTTAATTCTAGTGGGCAAGTATAGTCTTTTCTTATTTTCATAAATACCTCCTAGTAAATATAAATTATTTTTTATGACATATCGCAAGCAAGCTTACTCCGAAAGGAAAGTTAATTCTTCTTTCATTTTATATTTCCTTAAATATATTTATATTATCAGTTGGAGAATTATATATTATAAATAATAAAAATACAGCTTTAACTTATAATAAGTCAAAGCTGTATTAGTTATTATATAAAATTTTTATTTAATTTTTGTAAGTACCTTTAAGTGTGTATTCTGCTAAAACATGACCGTCCATTTTTTTATACATGTCATTCATGTTAAATCCATTTTCAAGATCAAGTGTAGTATCAAGTGCATAAACATGTAGTTCATAAACATGAGGAGCATCAGGTGGTGCCATTCCTCCATAAAAACTAGAAGCTTCTTTACTCTGACTTCCGCCTTGCATACTTGTCCAGCTATTTACTCCCTGAATAAAATCGATTGCTTTAACACTTTCATTTTCCATAACTTCAGTTTTTGTAATATTCGCAGCTGTCCAATGTATCCATGAAAAGCCACCACTTACAGGAAATGCATCCTTATCTTCTAGCATAATTGCATAAGTTACTGTACCCTCTGGTGCATTTTCAATTTTGAATGGAAGTGAATAACTTGGCATTCCATTCTCATTAAACTGATCGCCATGCTTACCATATTTATTATCAATTTGTCCATTCACAATACCTGTGCTTGTTACTGTCATTTTCATTTCTCCTTTATTATTTACACTTTTTTCGCAACCGATAATGCTAAAAATTGTTAGTAAAAATAATGCTGTGATACTTTTTTTCATAAGTAAAATCCTTTAATGTATATTATAAAAACCTCATCTGCTTTTATGTGTCTATTATATATTTTTAAAGTATATTGTAAACTACATACTTTTTCGTGTGTATTAAAAAAAAAATTGTTTTATATATAGTTATTTTGAATTAGTATGGACAAAAAATTATTATTAACTTAGTATTGAGTATTATTAATGTTTGCTATTAAAATGAATGGAGTAAAAAATGGAAGACTTAGAAAAACAAATTGATGCTTTTGATGAGAATGAAGAGTATCAAAAAATTATTGATTTAATTGAATCCCTAGATGAAAGTGAGCAAACATACGATATAATGTCTGAGCTTGGTCGTGCTTATAATAATTTAGCAAATGATATAGCAGATGTTTTAGATGCTTCAGAACAAGAAAAATATTTTTATAAAGCAATAGAAGTTTTTAACAGTATTAAAGATGATGAGAAAAAAGATAAAAAATTACATTATAGATTAGCATATACTTATCATGGTATTGGAAAATATTTTGATGCGCTTGAAGAACTTGAAAAAAGTTTGAGCATAGATTCTAAATACGAAAATTCTTTAGAACTTTATCCTATAGTTATAGAAGATTTAAGCTTTCCAATGATTAGGGGTTATAATCTTTGTGAACGTGTGGAAGAGTTTTGGGAAGTGTTTTCTGAAAAAGAAAGCGAAATTCGTGCAGGTATAGACTCTGTTAGTGATGATGGAGGAGAGAGTATATCTAACTTTGTTGATGAGATTTTAAGTATTGTGTTTGAAAATCCAGCTTTTGAAGTTGGGTTTTATACTGAAAAAGATAGTTATGAAATTGTTTTGCCAATTGATGGTGAAATGTTTCGCATATATTCAAGGCAGTATCTTGTATCAAAAATGCCTGAAAGCCTTAAAAAAAAATGGGTGTTTACTGTTGGAAGACGAAGCATTACTGATATAGATAAACTTGCTTTAAAAAGATATGAAGAATCAATTGTGGCGGGGAGCATTAAAATTATTCCAAGTGAAGGCGATGATAATAAAATTGATATTAAAATATATCAACCTGAGCTTGCTAAGTTGTTTCAAGAAAGTGAAGACCATGTATATGGAATTATTTTTCCACTTTTAGATATGGCTATTGGTGAAGTTATGACTGTAAGGTATATTGGCAATATTGATATTTTGACTGATGACCCTGATGATGAGTTTAAAACTTTTCAAAAGTGGATAACATTAGCTGGTCTATATGATTATATAATAAAAAATTTAGCAAACGTTTATGAAGATGTTAATTCATATTCAGTTTATAAAATAGAGCCTAAGGAAGGTGCTAACTTTAATTATAGAGAGGATATTTTTATAGGCAGCACAGGTTGTATGAGTATTATATCAGCTTACTATAATGATGATATATATATTATTAAAGAACTTTATCAGTCTACAGGAGCAATTTTATGCTATTTTTATTTTTCAAATGATAAATATAGTAATAATGAAGTCCTCGACATAAGAGCTAATACGGAAGAGACTATACAAAATAAGGCTTCTCAGTTTGGTGTTGTTATTGGTGGGGCTACTGGGCATAGCTATTCTTATATTGACTTTATTGCCTATGACCCTAAAAGCTTTATTGAAATAGGACAAAAAATATTAGAAACATTAGACAGTGATGATATTGGTTTTAGTGTTTTTCATAAAGAAGCAATTAAGTATAGACTTTAATTATTTTAAATGTATATTAATTCGTATCCAACGAAGCATTCTAAAAAACACATATAAAATTACTATTGTAGCAATTATTAATTCAAAGGTAAATATATTCTTAAATATAGTTTCAAATTCGCTATTAAAAGAATTAAGATAATTTGTAAATTTAATCATTGCAGTAGCACCTATTGCTAGAGGAAATGTATAGGATGCGTATATTGGAGAGAATTTAATTTTGAATACTCTTATCATAGATATATAAACTAATGATGTACTAAATAATGCAAGAGGCACTAGAACTGACAAAATTATTATATTAGGACTTTGGAATGCTGTAAGGTATCCTGCAAGGCAAAGATTTGGAGGAGCCGCCATAATTCCAAAAGAAGGCAATTGTGTGTCTTCGATAGGAGTTACAAAAATGATTCGATAAAACATTATTGGCAACATTATAAAATAAGCAGTGAGTCCAAAATAAAATATATATTGGCTAAGTATAGGGAAACCCATATTTGAACCTGAAACAGCTGCAACTACCATTCCTATAGGTGGCACAAACCAGCTAGGTATCATTTGGGCTAAAGAAAATTTACTAAGCCTAAAATATAGAAAAAATCCTAAAAAAACAAAATGCATAACAGTCGCTAAAATCCAAAGAGTTTTACCTAGAGCTGGAATAAAATTGACTATGACAGATGACACTATCATTAAAGCCATACAAAAAGTTGGTGCTACACTTCCTGCTACAGGATTTTTTAATTCTTCAAGCAATACAGTGGGATGAAGAATATTTTTTATAAACATAACTACTAAAAAAAATGTGGCAATTAATGCTCCAATATATAAAGGAGTGTTCCCAAGTATTACTGCCCATGATGTACTTAAACCAATAACACCTAAAGCAAGACCTGTTAATGCCACAGGATAAAATTTTAATTTATTGTTCATATTTAATTTGAATATCTTGAGAGTAATGCTTCTTGTTCTTGACTAAATAATGCGTCAGTTATTTCATTTATTTCGCCATCCATAAAGCGTTCAAGTTTGTATAGTGTTACATTTACTCTGTGATCAGTTACTCTATTTTGAGGAAAATTGTAGGTACGTATTCGCTCACTTCTATCCCCTGTACCTATTTGTTCTTTTCTTTCTTTAGATTCTTTTGCTTTACGCTCACCTTCTTCTTTTTCATAAAGCCTTGCTCTTAAAACTTTTAATGCTTTGGCTTTATTTTTATGTTGACTTTTTTCATCTTGACACTGAACAACAAGCCCACTTGGAATATGAGTTATTCTCACAGCACTGTCGGTTGTGTTTACCGACTGCCCACCGGGGCCACCTGCTCTGCAAACATCTATTCTTAAATCTTCATCTTTAAGTACAATATCAGTTTCTTGTGCTTCAGGCATTACAGCAACAGTTGCAGCTGATGTATGTATTCGTCCACCTGATTCTGTTGTTGGGATTCTTTGTACTCTATGTGTTCCACTTTCGAATCTTAATGCCCCATAAGCATTTTTTCCGATAACCATGAATATAACTTCTTTATATCCTCCAAGCTCAGTAGCATTCGATTCTATAATTTCCATTTTAAGGTTAGCTCTTTCAATAAATCTTGTGTACATTCTAAACAGGTCGCCAACAAAAAGAGCAGACTCATCTCCACCAGTGCCAGCACGTATTTCTATAATAATATTTTTACCATCATTTTTATCTTTTGGTAAAAGCATAAGACGTAATTTTGCTATAATAATAGCTTCTTTTTCTTCAAGTTCTTTTTTTTCAGTTTGAGCCATTTCTTTAAGCTCTTTATCCTCTTCAGTTTCTATAATTTCATTTGTGTCAGAGAGGTCTTCAAGCACTTTTTTTAGATTTTGATATTCAAGTACAATATCTTCAATCTCTGACTTTTTTTTCATATAGTCTTGTATAAGTCTATTATCTTTTGTGTTAGAGTCATTTAATTTATCGACTATACCATTATAGGTAATTTCAACTGATGCGAGTTTTTCTATCATTGACATAATTTATTAAGTAAGCTCCAAGTTTATTTTTACAGTTACTTATTATATATGTAAACTATAACTTTATCAACATATAAAATTTATAGCTTTATAAAGTATACTAGATTAGTATATCCAGCTATTCTATATAGTTGACAAGTAGTTATATCCTTGTTACTATTATCTTAATATTAAACAAAGAGGTTAGTTTTTATGGAAAATAATGAGAATAATAATAACGAGAATAATGTTCAAGATGATAGTTTTAATCCTGTTGTTCTTTTAGAGGATAAGCTTCCTACTCACCTTATTGTAATACCTATATTGACCAAGCCACTTTTTCCAGGTCTTTATGCTCCATTTCAAATATCAGAGATTCATGTTCCTGCTGTCGAGCGAGCCATTAATGAACAAAATGGTTTTCTAGGACTTAACTTATATGTAGATGAAGATTTTAAAGATGATGGCAGTCCTATAAAAAGAGAAGATATATATAGAGTGGGTGTTATTGTAAAAATATTTAAGAAAATTAATTTGCCTGATGGTGGAGTTCATATTTTAATAAACTCAATTAAAAGGTATAAAATTATTTTGTTTAATTCTATTGAGCCTATAATAAGAGTTGAGGCAATTTATATAAAAGATGCTGACATAGAAAAAAGTGAAAGAGTACAAAAAGAAATGAAGGCATACACTAGAGCTCTTTTGTCAGAGGTTAAAGATTTAAGTGAAAATAATCCATTGTTTACTGAAGAGATGAGACTTACTATGATTAATGTAGATGAGCCCGGGCGTTTAGCTGACATCGTAACCTCAATGCTTAATATAGACAGAAAAGAACAACAAGAAATTCTTGAAACATTTGATATACAAGAGAGAATGGAGAAAACTTTAGTACAACTTCAAAAAGAAAAAGAAATTGCTAAAATACAGCAAAAAATACAGGGAAGCATTAATTCGAGAATACAGAAACAGCAAAGAGAATTTTTTCTAAAAGAACAGCTTAAAGAAATAAAAAAAGAATTAGGGCTTGATACTGACCCTAGACAAGTTGAAATTCAAAAATATAAAACAGCACTTGAAAATATTAAAGTTACAGATGAAGTTAAAGAAAGAATGGAAAAAGAAATTGAAAAAATTTCTATGATTGACCAACACTCACCAGAGTATGGAGTTACTAAAAATTATTTAGATGTACTTTTTTCTCTTCCTTGGAATAAAGAGGCTAAAGAAAGGGATGACCTTGAAAAAACTAAACGTATTCTTGATAAAGATCATTATGGGCTTGATGAAATTAAAGAAAGAATATATGAGTTTTTAGCGGTAAGAAAATTAAACTCTAATAATAAAGCATCTATTTTATGTTTTGTAGGCTCACCCGGAGTTGGTAAAACTTCAATTGGTAAAAGTATAGCGGATGCATTGGGCAGACCATTTTTTAGATTTTCATTAGGTGGCATGCGGGATGAGGCTGAAATTAAAGGACATAGACGCACATATATAGGAGCTATGCCTGGAAAAATTATTGAGGCATTAAAAATAGTGAAAGCTAAAAATCCTGTAATTATGCTTGACGAAATAGATAAGCTTGGAAAAAGTTTTCAAGGGGATCCTTCCAGTGCTTTGCTTGAGGTTTTAGATCCTGAACAAAATTTAAGTTTTAGGGATCATTATCTTGACCTACCTTTCGATTTATCTAATATACTATTTATTACAACAGCAAATACGCTCGACACTATTCCTCGCCCATTGCTTGACAGGATGGAAATTATACGCCTTTCAGGATATATTTTAGAAGAGAAAATTCACATAGCCACAAAATATATTATACCAAGACAAATAAAATATCATGGGCTTAATAAAAAATATATTAAGTTTACGAAAAATGCCCTCAAGTGTATTATACAAGGTTATGCACGTGAGGCAGGTGTTAGAAATTTTGAAAGAAGAATTGAGAAAATATGTAGGAAAATTGCCACAAGTATTGCAACTGATATTACTCAAAAATATAATGTTTTAATTGATGAAAGCGATGTTGAAACATACTTAAAAAAACCAATATTTACATCTGACTTAACTGAAAAAATTACAACACCGGGGACTACTGTTGGTCTTGCTTGGACTTCTATGGGAGGCACTACTCTTACTATAGAATGTATTAAAGTTCAAAATAATCCTAAATCAGGTGCCATAAAAACAACAGGTCAGCTAGGTGAAGTTATGAATGAGAGCGTAAAAATAGCATATAGTTATGTACGAAGTGTAGCAGTAAGTTATAAAGTTGCTGAAAACTATTTTAATGACTCTGTTATACATTTACATATTCCAGAAGGTGCTACTCCTAAGGATGGGCCTTCTGCAGGGATTACAATGGCGACAGCTATACTTTCACTTGCTATGAATAAAACAGTAAGAAATGATACAGGTATGACAGGGGAGCTTTCACTCACAGGCAGGGTGCTTCCTATTGGTGGGCTTAAAGAAAAAGTTATAGCAGCAAAAAGACTAGGGTTTATAAAAAATATAATAATCCCAATTGATAATAAAAATGATTTAGATGAGATTCCAGAAAACATAAAAAAGGGTATAACATTTCATCCTGTAACACATGTTGAAGAGGTGTTTAATTTTATGTTTAAGATTAAGGCGAGTAATAAAAAGTAATACTAAAACTTTATTTATAATCGTCTTTAGTAATAACAAAGTTCATGAACTTTTTGCCGTCCATGTCATTATAAAGATATTCAAACTCAACACCCGCTTCAATCATTTCTTTTGTATTGGCGTCTGCATCTAAGCCTACTTTTACTGCTTCATAAACCATAGTTTCTGACTCTTCAATTTGTGAAGAAGTTAATTTTTCTTTTTTAATAGAAATATCAGTCATTGTGTAAGTGTATACAAGACGATTATGATTTTTAAGTGCTATTTTCTCAAATATTACATTTTCAGCCATTCGAACTGGCAACCGTTTTTCTGTTTCCTTAACGATTGCTTGAAGAGTTTTTTTAAGTTTGGCTTTTTTTTCACTTGCTTCACTAGCATATCCTACAAGTGTTAATGTTGTCATAAGTAAGCAAATTAATATAAGGCTTCTTTTTTTAAGAGTTTTTAACATGTTTTTTCCTTGGTATAATTTATTTATAATATTTAATTTTTATTAGAAAGTAGAGAATAAACAATTACTATAATTCCTAGAAGCATTGTTAAAGGTGCAAGAAGACCCATGAATCCTTCAGGAGTTTCACCTACGAGGTATACAAAGAATATGCTTAAAACGAATAGCAGAATGCCAATTAAGAATAGCTTGATATTTCTTTTATTTAATTTATCGTTTATGTTAATCATATAGTTTTTAGTCTGGTTTTTTAAGAGTTATAAAATTGCTCAGGGCCGGAATCGAACCGGCACGGCGGGTTATTGCCAGCGGATTTTAAGTCCGCTATGTCTACCAATTCCATCACCCGAGCTTCAATCTTGGATACCATTATATATTTTTTCTAAAAAAAAGCAAATAAATTTTATGATAGTAAGTATAGTAGTTGTAATAAATAATCTTTACCATATAATCATCTATTAGTTTTACATTATGTATAACTTAAAAAAATAAAAAATAAATATTGATAAATATATATTTATAATGGAGTATAATTGTGAGTGTGATTATAGCATTACTTTTACTTAATGTATTGGTGTTTGTTCATGAGCTTGGACATTTATTTGTTGGGCTTGCTATGGGAGCTAAGGCTGAATCATTTTCTATAGGGTTTGGGCCTATAATATTAAAGAAAAATATTAAAGGGATTTCATTTAGAATATCTGCTATTCCTTTTGGTGGTTATTGTCAATTTGCTGGTGAAAGCCCAGAGGGTTCAAGTGGAGCCACTAAAAATAAAGATAATTTTTTAAGTGTAGCTCCTTTGAAGAGAGTATTAATATATTTAGCAGGACCACTATGTAATTATGGGTTCGCTTTAATACTATTAATTATTTTAGCTTCAATGCCATTTACTAAAACTTTATATGAGCCAATTATAGGTGTTTTCACTGATGGACGATATATATATTCAGAAGCTGGAACAACGATTGCTTATGAATATGGACTAAAATCAGGCGACAGAATTACTAGTGTAAATAATAATAAAATAGATTCAGATATTGATTTTTATAATTACTTACAAAATATAGCAGCGATAGGTAAAACTGAGAATGTAGACTTTAATATTGTACGTGATGGCGTAAATACTTCAATTACAATTCCTTCTACTGATCTCTTAAAAGGACTTGGTGGCGAGCGTCCACTTGGTATTTATTTTGGTCAGGGTCTTATTATAAAAAATGTAGTGGCAGACTCTGCTGCAAAAGAGGCGGGTCTTGAAATAGGAGATGAAATACTTGCTATAAATGATACAACTGTTTCTAGTATAGCTGATTTTAGACCAATCATAATGGATAACCCATCTATGAAAATAAACATCACAGTATTAAGAAATGGGGAAACTATTACTAGAGAAGCTATTCCTAAAATTCAAACTGTTGGTGAATATAATTACGGTTCACTTGGTGTTGAGTTTATGAATATACCTATGAGTACTGAAACTGTTGCTGGAACTCCTTTCCCTGCTTCTATAAAAAAAGGGTTTGATGATTCAGTATCATATATTAAGTCTTATGTGTCAGGGCTTGGACTTTTGTTTACAGGTAAGTTATCATTACGTGAGAATTTAGGTGGGCCTATAAGAATAATTCAGATAACTTCACAAGTTGTTGAAACGACTAGTGAGCATAAACTGACTGCCATTTTATCTTTCACAGCTACTATAAGTTTAATATTATTTTTTATGAACCTATTGCCATTGCCTGTTGTTGATGGTGGAATGATTATTATTTGTATAATAGAGTTTATAAGAGGAAAACCAATTAATGAGAAGGTGTTGTCTAAAATACAAATGGCAGGGGCTTTCTTTTTAATAACACTTGCAATATTTGTTACACTTAATGATATAACACAACTTTTTTAATTATTATGAAAAAATCAAAAACTATAAACCTTGGTGGCGTCCTCATTGGCGGTGGTAACAAAATAAGTGTGCAGTCGATGACAAATACTAACACAAGGGATATTGATAGCACTGTCAAGCAAATAGAGGCATTAGAGAGCGTTGGAGTGAATATTGTACGAATGGCTGTACTTGACTCTGACGCTGCTCGGGCAATAAAAAGTATAAAGTCGAGGGTTTCTGTTCCTCTTATAGCAGATATTCATTTTGACTATAAACTTGCTTTAGAGAGTATGGAGAGCGGTATTGATGCACTTAGATTAAATCCAGGGAATATTAAGAATAAAGAGAATGTAAAAACAGTTATAGAAGAAGCTCGAAGCCGTAATATTCCTATTAGAGTTGGTGTTAATGCAGGGAGTCTTGACATTACAAAATATAAAGAACCCACAGCAGAAAATATGGTTTTAAGTGCGAGAGACCATATAGAGCTTATGGAGGACTTAGGTTTTACTAATATAAAAGTCTCACTTAAAGCATCAAATATAAAAACAACTATAGAGGCAAATGAATTATTTAGAGAGAAATATGATTATCCTCTACACTTAGGTGTTACAGAGGCTGGAACATTAAAAAGCTCTTTAATAAAAAGTACATCTGCTATTTCATATTTACTACTTAATGGCATAGGCGACACCATAAGATATTCTATAACAGGTGACCCAGTAGAAGAGGTTATTGCAGGAAAAAAATTACTTAAGTTTTTAGATTTAAGTCAAGACCCATCAATTGAAATAATTTCTTGCCCAACATGTGGCAGAACAATAGCAGACATTGATTATATAGCAAGTGAAATTGAGAGAAACACAGTTAACATTAAAAAAAATATAAGTATAGCTGTTATGGGTTGTGTTGTGAATGGCCCCGGGGAGGCTCGTCATGCTGACTTTGGGGTAGCTGCACGAGAAGATGGAGACTTCATGTTTTTTGAAAAATATGAAACACCTATAAAAATTTCAAGTTCAAGTGTTATACAATTTCTAATTGATAAAATAAATAATTTTTAGTTTAATACTTTAGCAGAGAATATGTTGGATACTTTGATATTTTTTCACATCCATTAAGAAAAGAAAGTTCAACTATAAAAGCACTACCAACGACAATACCCCCAAGTTTTTCAGTCATTTCAATCATGGCAAGTGATGTTCCGCCAGTTGCAATTAAGTCATCAACTATAAGTATTCTATCACCTTTTTTAATAGCATCTTCATGCATAAATAATGTATCAGTTCCATATTCAAGTTCATATTCAGCTGATATTGTTTTCCAAGGTAATTTTCCAGCTTTTCTAACAGGTATGAATCCAACATTCATTTTGTATGCCATAGCAGTACCTATCAAAAATCCTCTACTTTCAGCACCAACTATAAGGTCAATAGACTCATCTTTTACTATGTCAGCTAAAGAATCAACTGCATATCTGAAAGCTTCATTACTTTGCCAAAGTGGTGTAAGGTCTTTAAATATAATACCTTTTTTTGGATAATCATTTACGTCTCTTATATATTTAGCTAAATCCATAATAACTCCAAATAATATATTGAAAACTAACAAGGTATGTTAGTTCGGTTTTTGATTTAAATCAAGTATTTTTTATTTAAATATGGTAATTATTTAAAAATGTAATTACTAAATGTAGCTTAAAAAAACTTATGTATATTTGTAAGCGTTTTAGATGATTCTTTTGACTTTTGTAAATCATCTAAATTTGAAGCAGAAAAAGGTAAATCGAATATTTTTTCCCAGTTCAAAAAACTACAAATACAAGTAAATTGATCACTAATTAAAGAATATTGTTTACCATCAACACTATCAGCTCCTATAGCAATAACTCCAATTTTTTTATTTTGTTTAGAAAATTTAGATGCTGAAGAATAAAATTTATCGACGACAGCTTTTAATTGTGAAGTCATCCCCCACCAATATACTGGAGTTGCAAAAATAACTGCGTCTGCATTTAAAACTTTGTCAACAATATTTTTTGTATCATCTGGAATTACACAGTTGCCATCATTAGCTTTACAACCATCGCAAGCAATACAACCACTCACCTTAAAGTCGACCACATTAATTGTCTGAATAGTGCTTGAAGAGTTTTTTTCTATTCCTTCTACTATTGTTTTAGTAGCGTATGCTGTGTTGCCGTTTTTTCGTGGACTACCATTTAGTAGTAATACTTTCATTATCTATTCTCCTTATTTTATTAATACTTTTATTTATCAAATCTTTCTTGAACTTGATGGTTATATAAAGGACATTTAAACTCAAGCATAATATCAATAGCTAAATTCATATCATCACCCTACATTCCTTTACAACTAAAGAGAACAAATTGAGCTGTTGTGTAGGTCTCAAAAGCACCATTTACATTACTTAAATTATCATAATTGTGTTTGCCGTCTGTTTCCAATGTGAGAAAGTTTCAGCTATTTTTTTATTAATTTAAATAATTAGATTTCTTTTATTATTTCTAAATCAGTGTAGGTTATGTAGTCGCTAAAACTTCCAACATAAAGTGAGGCTTTTATACCTATTTCATCTAAAGCTAGTATATTTATATTAGCAGATATTCCAGAACCACAATAACAAATGATTCTTTTATATTTGTCTACATCCTTAAAATGTTCTTTTAATAAACTCTCGCTTTTAAACATACGAAGTTCATCTAAAGCATCAGAACAGAAATAGTTTTTTGCATTTGGAATATGACCTGATTTTTTATCAATAGGCTCGTTTAATCCTTTATATCTACTTTCTGACCTACAGTCCATTAAAAGAATTTCTATATTATTCATATTTTCTTTAATGAAGTTTATGTCAACACGCATATCACTTTTTATATTGGATTCAATGCTACCTTTATTTTTAGAAATAGCTGTGTCACTATCTAAACCATAGCCTTCTTTTATCCAAGCATTAATTCCACCATTTAAAATTTTTACGTTTTCAATTCCTATATATTTACACATCCACCAAACTCTTGAGGCATACATCATATCCTCATCATAGATAACAATTTTACTATTTTGTTTTACTCCACACTCTTCAAGCCTTAATATAAAAGATTTCATATCCTCTGGTAATGGGTCTCGCCCTCCATGAGTTTCAATTTTTGAGGTTAGGTGAAGATTAAGGTCTAAATGAAAAGCATTTTTAATATGAGAGTCTGCATATTTTTTCTGCCCTTCTTCTTTGCTCATAAAATTATTTCTAGCATCAAAAAGTATTATGTCATCAAAACTTTCTTTAAGAGAACTAGCTGATATTATGTTTTTCATGTTTACTCCTTCAAGTATTAAATAATATATATCCACAATAATTGGTATTGTATTGATTATATTTTAAAAGTCAATATTTTTTAGTGTGGTTAAGTATTTTTATATAATATTAAAATAAGACTTGTAAATATTTGCTTGGAAAAAATAATTTTTGATATAAAATGATTACTTGAAATAGTTTTTATTAAAAAAAGGATAATCATTGAAATACATTTTTATTATATTAATAGCCTTAACACTTTTTGTTTCATGTGAAAGAAGTATAAATGCTGAACACTCAAAAATTACTTTTAAACCATATTTTGATTCGGCTAAAGCTTTAAGCTATGTTAAAACTCAAACCAGTATGGGTTCTAGGCATTACGGAAGTGTTGCTCACAAAAAAGTAAAAGCATTCATAAAAGAGGAAATAGAGTCTTTTGGGTATGAGGCTTTAAGTCATAATTTTGATGCCCCATACATTAAAGGACGCAGTGGCGAAAATATTTATGCATTCTTAAAAGGGCAAAGCGATAAATATATAGTGATAGCAAGTCATTATGATTCAAGAAGTATAGCTGAAAAAGACAAAGATTATTCAATGCGTGATAAACCTATAGTGGGGGCTAATGATGGAGCAAGCAGTACTGCTACTTTACTTGAGCTTATGCGTGCGGTTAAAAAATATGAGAATGAACTTCCTTATTCAGTAGCGTTTGTGTTTTTTGACTTAGAAGACGATGGCGGTATGATAGACATTGAAGGAAGTGATTCTAATATTTTGGCTACAGATTGGATTCAAGGTAGCATTGCTTTTGTAAGTGATAATATTATACCTAAAGAAAAAATATATTTTGGAATACTTCTAGATATGGTTGGAAGTCCTGATGCTAAGTTTATGTTTGAAAGTTATGCCCACACAAAATATTCGAGCTTATATGACAATGTTTGGCGTTTGGCTCAAAAATTAGGATACGGAAATTATTTTCACAACTCTCATTATGGATTCATAGTTGATGACCACACACCTTTTATTGAAAATGATATTCCATTTATAGATATAATAGACATGGGCTATAAGTATCATCACACACAAGAAGACAGTTATGATAAAATAGACGCAAAAACTTTGGGGGCTGTTGGAGTGTTAATTGAGTATGTGTTAACAAACCCAAATGGTGTATATTAATTATTGAATGTTTTTAGAAATATATTATACTGTTTAAGTACGAATTATTTAGGAGTTTTCTTTTTATATGACAAACAATTATAAGGACTATTTAAAAAATCTTAAAAACTCAAGAGTTCTTGTTATAGGCGACATTATGGTTGACAGGTTTCTTTATGGAGATGTTACTAGAATATCACCTGAAGCACCTGTACCTATTTTACATGCTAATCATGAGGAAAGTTATATTGGTGGTGCTGGGAATGTTTTTAGGAATATAATTTCTATACTTGGGGATAATACTTTAGGCTCTGTTGATATAATCGGTGTTGTTGGTGATGACAAGTCGGGCAACATTATAATAAATGAAATTGCCAAACATGGAATTACCGATTCCTCAATTATAGTTTCTGAGAACTATAGAACTATTACAAAAACGAGAATTGTAGCAGGTGTTCAGCAAATAGTTAGAATTGACGAAGAAGACCTAACACCATTTAGCTCTAAAGTAGGTACAGCTATAATTAAAAATTTTGAAAAAAAAATAGAGGAATATGATACTGTTATCATAAGTGATTATGGCAAAGGGGTAATAACCGCTAATATTGCAAAATATATTATAAAAACTTGTAGAAGCAAAAGTAAATATGTTTTAGTTGACCCAATAGTAAAACATTTTTTGTTTTATAAAAATGCGAATCTTATAACTCCAAATTTTAAAGAAGCAACAGAGGGAATTGGTTTTAATATACTAAACCATGAGTTTGATGTTAATCGTATTAATATTCTTGGAAATAAAATAAAAAATAAATTATCTCTTTCTAATTTAATGATTACGCTTGGTGCTCATGGTATGGCATTATTTTCAGATGACATAAAAAAGGATGAAGCACATATAATTCCAACAAAGGCAAAAGCTGTTTTTGATGTTTCAGGAGCAGGCGACACTGTAATTGCTTTAACTGCTATGTGTATATCTTTAGGACTTAGCTTTAAAGATTCAGCTTATATAGCGAATGTAGGGGCAGGTATAGTTGTCAGTAAAATGGGAACATCAACATTAACATTAAGAGAGCTTCAGAATGCATTATAAAATAAAAATAATTTTACTTACTTTATGTCTAAATATTTCTTGGTCATGTTTACCTGATTTAGTGATAGAAGAATCAAAAGGAATAGCAAGTGTTGATTTAATTAATGATGTGCATGTATATTCAAATACTAGTATAAATATAGATTCATCAAAAATTTACAATCTTGATGGAAAGTATTATTTTGGTAATTTTTATTATCCTACATTAGATTCTATTTATATTCTTGACACTTTTAATAAAAAAATGGTAAATATTGATAATGAAAAGAATAGTAAAATTATACCTCTTGATTATAGTAATGTTGAAGAGTCATCTATAGTTTTAGTTGATGATGAATATATATATATAAAAGGTAGTACTATAGCTTTTACAGAAAATATAGAAACCACAAATATAGTTGTAACAAGTCCATTAAATAATCCAGAAACTACGTATGAGGAAACAACTGAAATAACAAGTGTTTCAGAAATTTATACGAATTATAATAAAGTTGATACAATTTCTTTAATTAAATTAAGCAAAAAAGGGGAATTTATTTTTGAGGTAAAAAATATTGCTATTAATGATGATAGTAGCCATATATTAAAAGTTATTCCTAGCATAAACTCTGGTTTTGCTATTTTTAAGAATAGTAATAATGAAGATGCACTTAATATATATAATTCAAATGGAGAGTTTAATAAGTCTATTATTCTTTCAGAACTTGAAAGTATAGATATTAAAAATAGGTCATATAAAGAAATTATTGATATATCATATATTGAATCAAAAAAAGTATTTATGATATTAGTAATATCTGTAGAAAATGGTATTCATAATGAAAATATAATTTATACTATAGATGAAAGTACATCAAAAATAGAAGAACTACATAGATTTAAAAAAGATGATATTATGATTCCAATGGGCATAACAGGTTTAGGTATAGTAGTTTCTTCAGGTGTTGAAAATGGGCAACATTTTATTATTAAAGAGAATGCGTTTATGCCAGAATTAAATGTTCGTGAAGGTATAGAATTAAATAATACATTAAGAGATTTTAAGATATTTAATAACGGAATATATGCATTTAAGCTTACCAATGATACTTTAATATTTTATGAGTTTTAAGAATATTAGAATATATTAAAAATAATTTTTCATATTGACTTTACTTTCTAGGTAAATTATTTTGAGATAAAAAAATATGTGTCTTTAATGTTTGACATTTATTTATAGTCAATATAGATTACTTATATATTCAAGCTAGCCTTAAGTTTTTAAGTTACGATATAGATTTCTATATTATTATTTACAAGGAGTTAGTTTTATGAAAGATTCAAGTCACTTAGTGCATCAATTAGAAGGTAAGCCTCCGCTTAGAATAGCAGTACCTTTAGGGATGCAACATGTTCTTGCTATGTTTGTTGGAAACCTTACACCGCTTTTGGTTGTTGGTGGAGGATTTGTTCGTAGTGGTGGTAATATTGATATTGGATATCTTACCCAATGTGCGATGGTTTTGGCAGGCTTATGTACACTCGTACAACTTTATAAGCTAGGCCCTATAGGTTCAGGACTTCCTGTAGTTATGGGAACAAGTTCAACTTTTATATCTGTAAACACCAGTATAGTGGGCTTATATGGTTGGTCAGGGCTAATGGGAGCCTCTCTTGTGGGAGCGGTATTTGAACTTTTTATTGGTACAATTATAAAACCTATTAGAAAGTTTTTCCCACCTCTAGTTACTGGGATAACTGTTTTATCAATTGGACTTACATTAATACCAATAGGGGTTATGAACTTTGCGGGGGGTGGAAATCCTACTATTAATCCCGAGTATGGTTCTCTTCAAAATTTACTTTTAGGTAGTTTTGTTTTACTACTTACAATTCTTATGAGAGTATTTGGCAAGGGTATTTTTAGTTTAGCATCAATGTTTTTTTCTATGATTATAGGCTATATTCTGGCAGCTTTTATTGGAGTTGTTAATTTCGATATGGTATCAAATGCAGGATGGTTTTCAGTGCCAATACCATTTAAGTATGGCATGACATTTCATCTTGATGCAATATTTCCTATGCTATTTCTTTTTATAGTTACAGCTATTGAAACTATAGGAGACACAACAGGTGTTACTCAAGGAGGGCTTAACAGAGAGCCTACTGATGAGGAAATGCGTGGAACAGTTTTAGCTGATGGTTTTTCAAGTGCTTTAGCTTCAATATTCATGGTATCTCCATTAACATCTTTTAGTCAGAATGTTGGACTAGTTAGAATGACAAAAGTTGTGAATAGATTTTCAATAGCATGTGGAGCAGTTTTTTTAATAATCGCAGGATTCATTCCAAAAATAGGTGCATTTTTTGCGGGCATTCCAGCATCTGTTTTAGGTGGAGCTGTGCTATTAATGTTCGCTTCAATTGCTGTTACAGGGCTTAATCTTTTAAGTCAAGTTAAACTTAATTCTAAAAACACACTTATTATAGCGGCATCATTGGGTGTTGGTGTTGGGTTTGGACAAGCATCAGGAGCTGCTGCCATAGCTAATTTACCTTATGCTGTTAAACTTATATTTGGTGGTAATGGAATAGCTGCGGCTACATTAATTGCTTTAGTACTAAATATTATTTTGCCTGATAAAGAAGATTAATATTTAATTTATGAATGCTGTAGTATAGTTTAGTATTTATGCTACAGTGTTTTATTAAAGTAGTCAAGAATTTCAGCATGTATATTTTCTATACTTTCTGATGAATTTATATGCTTAAAACTATTTCCTTGAAATGATCTAAATATTTCTTCAACTTTAGTTAGATAATATGCATTTTCAAATTGATCAGTTGCCTTTCTATTTTGCTTTATACGGCTTAGGCAGTCATCAACATCTGATGTAAAAATAAAAATCAAATTTGGTTTAAGTATAAAGTCATTATGTAAGTTTTTTATGTAGTTAGTGTCAATACCCAATGCCCCTTGATATGCTATAGAAGAATACATATATCTGTCAACTACTACAATTTTATTATTCTTTAACCATGGTGTAATTTCTTGTTCAATATGTTCTTTTCTATCTTTTACAAATAAGCTAAGCTCTTCGTGAGGGCTTAATCTACCTGAAAAAAATGAATCTCTTAATTGTTTGCCATAGTTTTTATTAGTAGGTTCAAATGTATAAACAGCATCATAACCTAGAGTTATAAGTTTATCAGCAAGCATTTTGGCTTGAGTAGATTTTCCTGAGCCGTCTATGCCCTCAAAAACGATTAATTTATTTTTCATAATTATCTAATTTTTAATGTAGCTATACCTATAATAGCCATTATTATTCCAATAATATAAAATCTAAAAACAACTTGAGTTTCATGCCATCCTGATTTTTCAAAATGATGATGAAGTGGAGACATCTTAAATACACGTCTTTTAAATAGTTTAAAAGAAATAACTTGTATAACAACGCTTGCAGCTTCAGCCACATAAACGCCACCTATAATAACTAAAAGTAATTCATGTTTTATAAATAAAGCAATAATACCTAAAACACCACCCAGTGAAAGGCTTCCCACATCACCCATAAATATTTCAGCAGGATGTGCATTATACCATAAAAAACCAAGTGAAGCACCAATTAATGCTGATATAAAAACGGTTATTTCACCTGCGTCTATTATAAACGGTATTTTTAAGTATGATGCAATAAATGAATGCCCACTTATGTATGACAAAAGAGCCAATGCTATCGAAATTATTATGAGTAAACCAATAGCAAGCCCATCAAGCCCATCAGTTAGGTTTACAGCATTACTCATACTTGTTACAACGAATATTGAAAATGGTATATATAAAAGTTTAAGATCAAAATATATTGAGCTTGTGAATGGAATGAAAATATTTGTTGATGATATTTGTGCTGACCTTACAGTTTCAAGTATACCTTTGCCAGCATTAAACTGTAGAGACATTAAGTAGGTTGAATTATCAAATGAGTATAAAAATATACCAATAATAATACCAACTATAACTTGAGCGAGTATTTTATATCGTCCACTTAAACCTTTTGAGTTTTTATATTTAATTTTAAGGTAGTCATCAAGGAATCCAAATAATGCTAAAAAGATTAGTGAAAACATTAAAAGTTGTATTTTAGTATTATCAAGTTTTCCCCAAACTAGAACACTTACTAATATGCTAAAAATTATAAAAATGCCACCCATTGTTGGAGTGCCTTCTTTTACTTTATGTGTTTGTGGCCCATCAAGTCTAATAACTTGACCAAAACTAATACGTCTAAGATATTTTATAAAGTATGGTGTTATAATAATTATTAATGTAAAAGCAGTAGCAACAGCACCAGCACTTCTAAATGTTATGTATCTAAATATATTAAAAATAAAAAGTTGGTCTCTAAGTGGGTAAAGATATTCGTATAGCATTTATCTATATTTTCTCCTAATTATAATTAATACATAATATATTGTTTTTTTTTGTTAAGCAAACACATATTTATATAAATATATGAAAAAAAGTCTAGAAGTGATTGATTTTATATAAAAATATTGTTATCATAGAGCTATGTTAATAATATTTTTATATAATGTATGAAACCTATTGTTTTATGTATGGTATTTGTGTTAGCAGTTTTCTTTATTGGATTTTTACTTGACTATATAAGCGATGACACTTTAGATGATTTACTTATAGCCGTTGAAGTAAAAGGTCAGGTAAAGTTTCCGGGGATGTATTATATAGTGAGTGGTAGTAACTGGTCTTTAGTATTAGATAAGTGTGGTGGCACAACAGACTTAGCCTTAATGCCAGATAACTTTGATTATAATGCCCCTATTACAGAGGATTCTATTTTGGTTGTGCCTAGAAAATATTTCTTTAGAAAGAACGTATACGAAGAGAATTAATATTGTGAAAAAAAATAAAAATGTTATTTTTAATAAAATCGATACAGATATAAGTATAGAAATGACAGAGTATGATTTATATTTTGTAGATGGATGCGATTTAGTTGTATTGAATGATGATTTTCCAGTTATATCTATAGGTGAGGAAAGTATACTTATGTTAGGTTCAAAAAAAAATAATTTTAACGCTAAAAATGAATACACTATAGAGGATATATTGAAACTAGAAAAAGATATATCGGATCAACCCCTCATCGTTTTAACAGGTGAAGATATTGATAACATCGATAGTGATTGGTATTTTGATAACACAGAACATTCATACTCTAAAGAAAGCTTCGAATGGACTTTTAATAAAGAACATATTGAACCTAGTGATAATAATGTATCATTAGACGATATTGACGCTTCACTTGATGATATAGATACATTTCTTGATGAGATGGATAGTAGTATATTGTCAAGTAATAAAAATATTAATAGTGATTGGTATTTTGATAACACAGAACATTCATACTCTAAAGAAAGCTTCGA
>CAMRCO010000032.1 GCA_947040945.1 uncultured Spirochaetia bacterium | reverse complement strand
TTCGTTGTCGTCATAATTATAACATTCAAATTCTAAATCATGATCGTCTTCTTCACTATTTTCTAAATCATCTTCGTTTTCTAAGTCAGCCATAATTTACTCCAACATAAAATTAATCAATTAAAAAACATAATATTACCAAACAGTAAATTTATCAAGTTCACACAAAAAACACACTCAAGCTCCCACTCTCACGCCTTGAAATATTTATACAAAAACATTACAATAAAAAAGTATTTGAAAGAAATAATTTATGAAAAAAAAAGACAGTTACACATTAGTTATACTTGTTGCAGGAATGTCGACAAGATTTGGCTCTAAAACAAAAAAACAATTTATTTTAGTTGATGATAAACCAATATTTATTCACACGCTAAACAATTTAATAAATCATTCATTTGACGACATTGTAATAGTACTCACAGAAGCTGATGCAAGTATTGTAAAAAAATATATTAAAGATGAAAACCTAGACTCAAAGTTTCCAAACACGAAAATACATTTTGTAATAGGTGGCAGTGAAAGAGTTTATTCGGTTTTCAATGCATGCGAATATTTGAAAAATAATACAGAAACAAAATATATATTTATTCATGACGGCGTTCGCCCACTGGTTTCAAAAGATGAAATTGATAACTTAAAAAAAAATGTTGCTAAAAACAATGCTTCAATACTTGCGATTAAAGTAGTCGACACAATAAAAAGCGTTTCTGAAAATAAAGTTATAACAAAAACCATCGACCGAACAAGCCTTTATAGGGCATGCACACCACAAGCTTTTAATTTTAATTTTTACTATCAGGCTATAAGTAATTATATAGAAGAAATTGACACAAATAAAATTGCAACCGATGATGCTGAAATATATAGCAAATATATAGGCGACGTGTTTATTACAGAATGCAGTATAAAAAATATAAAAATAACAGAAAAAAAAGATTTAGAGTTTTATAAAAAACTACAAGCAAATTAAAATATAAGGATTTTAGAATGGCAAAAACATTTAAGATAATCTCATGGAATGTGAATGGCATAAGAGCTGCACATAGAAAAGGTTTAATAGATTTTATTAAAAAAGAAGACCCAGATATTCTTTGCGTGCAAGAAGCAAAAGCGATGATTGAACAACTTCCTGAAGAGCTTATAAATGTGGAAGGGTACCATTTTTATATGTCATCAGCTGAACGCAAGGGCTATAGTGGGGTGGCGATTTTTACAAAGCATAAACCAAACAAAGTAGCTACAACTTTTGGACGTTCATACAAAGACAATGAAGGGCGAATTTTATCTTTAGAGTTTGATGACTTTACATTGTTTAATATATATTTTCCAAATGGTGGTGGCGAGTCGCACAGATTCGATTATAAATTAGAGTTCTATAATGAAACACTTAAATATATGAAACGACTTAAAAAGAAGACTAATGTTATTTTATGTGGCGACATTAATGCAGCTCACACTGAAATAGATTTAGCTCGCCCAAAAGACAATCAAAAAAGTATTGGATTTTTACCCGTTGAACGTGAGTGGATTACAAATTTCTTAAATGCAGGATTTCTTGATACGTTTAGAGTATTTAATAAAGATGGTGGAAACTATAGCTGGTGGGATATGAAAACACGTGCAAGAGAAAGAAATGTTGGATGGAGAATAGATTACTTTTTTGTTAATACAGAAATTGAAAAAAATCTAAAAGAAGCTTCTATTTTAAGTGATGTTTTGGGTAGCGACCATTGCCCTACTCTTATTAAAGTTGATTTTTAAGAATTAGAAAAACCAACGTGAACCTATTGATGCTAAGTGAGTCATGTAACCATCAAAAAGTCTTATTGTATAGTCGCCATATAGCATAAGCGAATCCTTTTGCCATGCTAAATTAAAATTAGCATCAAGAAGACCTATAGCTTCAGTTGTATTAAACTCCATTTTTATATCAGGATTTGTAAACAACCAAACTGAATAAATCCCTGTATCAAACAATGTTATGTTTGCGTTAACTCGAACACTAGGAGTTATTATATTTTTATCAGACAATTTAAACTCATAGCCCAAAGTAAGACCCACAGGTGCAAACAATGTATTTTTCATATTATTTTTTGTAATAATTACAATCTCATAATCAAACAAAAAAGTTATAGTAGGCTGAATATAAAGAGAATGATTAATTCCAACAAAAGGCGAGATATAAAAATTACCCATCTTAAAATCATAAGTAAAATTAAAAGCAGTTTCTACATTATGGGTAGCAAAATCACTTTGAAGATCCCCACCATTTATGTCATATAAAACATTATTAAGCATGCCTATATATGTTGAGCTAAATACAAAACGCATACTTGAATATGCTAAACTATAATATAGCCCACCTATTAAATAGCCTACTTCATTTGAAGTTTCTGAATAATACCCTGTAGACTTAGAAAATCCTACCCCGCCACCAGTTACCAAACCTATTCTAGAATTCACAAGATATGGAAGAGAAACGTCGAGAGCAATTATACCACCATAGCTTGACACATCACTACCCACCTCTATACCCGTTTCATACTTTTCTGTTTTTGAACTAAATATAGCTAAAGGAGCAAACCATATACTCATAGGGACACCTGTAAAAAACATATCCCCTTGGTTTAGTGCCTGTCTACCATTCATATTATAAATTACTTCATGGCTTATAGCAGATGAAATTATGTTATTTAAATGAAGTATACCTGTAGCTTTGTTCATTTCTCCTAAAGAAAGCATTGCTTTTTCAGATTCAGCAACACTATATCCAGATAAAGCAGCATCAAAAAATTTATTCCCACCTAGATATTCATTAAGTGTATCATTAACACCCTTTGGTAAATGCTTAAAAATATCATTAGCATCATTTCTTTTAACATCTATAGAGCCATCAAGTTGAATTTTACCACTAAATAATACATTATCAGAAATTATACTCTCTTGTGAAATCTTAATATTTGGAAGATTCAAGCCAGATACAAATCTATAGTTCCATGTTTCATCAAATTCAAAATAACTTGGTAATTTAAATATAATCTTAGATGTAGAATCTATACTTACAGAACCAGAACTAGAACTAGAACTATTCCCATTTATAATACCACTAGTTCTATCTTTAAATGTAAAAGTAAAGCTAGAATTACCCTTTAATTCAAACTTCTTGCCTCGTGAGAGTGTTATACTATCTCCTTTTGGAAGCTCAAAGTTTGTATTATTATATATAAGATCAGCTCTAAGGCTAGGAATACCCAATTGAGAAAAAGCTGTATGATTAAAGACGCACACAAAAAATAATATAAAAACGTATATTTTCACACTTAATATTCACTTTAATTAAGATAAATCTAGTATGAATTTAGTAAAATTATAAAAAAAATCAATACTATAAAATATATATTCGGAATTATTTAGTTATAATATGTTTTTATAAAGTTTTTTAAGTCGACTTGTTCTGATAAAACTCTTTTAGCATATGCATTGCCTCTAAGTTGATAGCTATCTTTTGTGCCAGCATTATAATGCACTAAAGCATCATGAGTATTACCATAGCGTTTTATAAGTTTTTTAAGAAAAGAAACACCAAGTAAAACATTATCTTCTGTATTATGCCTATTTAAATATTTTTTATCTAAATCTACTAACACAATACTTGTTATTTGACATAAACCTACAGCACCAACATAGCTTACAGCATTTTCTATAAAACTACTTTCTTGATTAATTAATGCTACCATAAGAAGAAAATCCATATCGTAATCATTTGATACATCATAAATATACCTTACTAAACTATCTTTTGTATTGTACTTATCTGCTATCAAACTTATAGTTATGTCACGCTTTTTTTCTCTGTCTCTTCTAATGTAATCATCAATATTTATAACGCTACTTTCTATTGATTTACTTAATAGCATTACCAAAACAAATATTTTTAACATACTAATCTCCTATTTATATTTATACTTATTAAAATGAAAAAATAAGTAAATATAACTTTTTTTATTAATTAGGTATAAACGAATTATACCAACAAAACTTACTCAGATACACTTCATAAAGTAACTTAAAAACACATATTTTATGAAGTATTTGATTTTTTGAACTTTAATCTATCAAGAAAGTATATCGCATATCCTAAAACTAAAAAGAACATACTAAGATATAAAATATTGATAAAAACGGCAGCAATGCCATACTTAGTTATATTAAGGAAAAAATAAGGATATAAACTACCATCAGTAAAAACCCCAAATAATTTTACCCCTAGAAGAGTAAAAATTAAATAAATTAAAGGGGCAATAAGCCACAAAATTGGGGATAGTATTTTATAATTTTTTCTGTTATCAAAAAGTATAGTATCAAATATTACCATTATAGGCACAATATAGTGAACTATCGTATTCATTACAGAATATGAAGCATCACTACTCCCCATTACAAAAGATCTAGGTCTTAATACAAAGTTATACACTAAAAGTGTAGCACTAATACACATTATAACAGAACCTTTAAACACTCTGAAATGAGGAGTAACTTTATAAACTCCATCATGCTTAATGTCTTTAATAATAAATATTATACTTATCACAAAAAATATAAGCACAAACATATTGCTTTGATGCGTAAAATATCTAAGCGAATCAGCTCCACCGTCTGAAAACGAAGACATTAATTGACCCACAATACAAAAAACAGACAACACAATTTTATAGCTTACTGACAATAAATTATTCCTAATCATAGCAATCCTTACCACTCTTATAGCATTTAACATTATAAATGCATCAGTATTTATTAGAACTTATTAAAGTACACTAATAAATACTCTAACCCACATTAAAGTATACTTTTTATACTAATCCTAAAAATGGGGCAAGTGACAATATGACTGCTGCTATTGCCATTAAAGGAAATAATATTTTCAACATAAACTTTAAGTATTTATCATAAGGAACATTTACAAGTTCTAAAGTTCCCATTATAGTTGCTCCAGGATAGAATCCTGAAATAAAGTTTACACCAACTGTAAAGGCTGATATAAGTATAATTTGTCCTCCAATAGTCCCTATTTCTGTGGCTGAAAATAATCCCATAGCAACAGCACCCAATATAGGCATAGTAATACCTGAAACCCCACTAGTAGACTGTATAAAAAGTCCTACTCCAGCATAGGCAAGAAGACAAGCAATAGCAAACGCATAAGAAGGTACACCTTGAAGAACACTTTGAATCCAGTATACAAATGTAACACTCATGCCTGATGTGCTAGTACCCATAATAACAGATATCGCTTTAGCTATACTTAATACTAAAACTACTCCGAGTAAGTCTTTTGCTCCCTGAACAACTTCCTCAACAAACTCTTCTGTAGTGAGTTTATTAACAAAAGCAATAACAATAGAACCTATAATAAACAAAACAGAAAACTCATTAAAGTACCAATCTCCAAAAGGAGTAACACTTCCAAAGCCAAAGAAATTACCTATAAAAGGAATAGTAGCAAGCAGTCTAATTGGAGTATTAACAATATCATACATAGTCATATTATCTCCAACAGACATACTAGACCAAGGAATATATCCCATAATAAGTAAAATTATCATAACAACAAAAATTACAAGTGAGATCAAACGTCTCTTAGTAAGAAGAGCAAGTTCTGAACTGTCATCAACAAGCGTTTTAATACCATCTACTCCGTAAAGCACTGATTTAGTTTTGTCAGCCTTAACCTTAGAGGCATAACGAGTAACATAAAGAACTCCAGTAATATATAAAACTACAAACAAGACTAATCTAAGTGATATACCAGAGCCTAAAGAAAGCGAATCATTTCCAATAGCAGCAACTGCCGCCCCTGTCGAATATGGATTCACAATACTTGCCATATTACCAATAGTAGACCCTAAAAATAAAACCGCAAGTCCTGTAATAACATCATAACCTGCCGTCACAAAAAGTGGTACAATAACTAAAGCATACGCAGGAAGCTCTTCCCAAGAACCATAAACAGTTCCCATTAAAGCAAATGTAAGCATTAAAATAGCTATCAAAACATTTCCAGTAAATTTTTTAAGTAAAGCTCCAATACCAGCGTCTAATGCACCAATTCTATTTAATATAGCTAAAAATGAACCTGATATTAAAATTGTGAAAGCAATAGCACTAGCCTCTATAAAGCCTAAAACAGGTGCTAAAAAAATATCCCATATACCTACAGGATTTGTACCCGCATCATAAATAATTTCGCCATCTTCACTCATAATAGCATTATAAATTATTTTACTAACTCCATCCTCTTCTATTACAACCGAAGTTGGTATAATCCATGTCAAAACCGCTACAATAAACAAACAAGCAAAAACTATAATCATAGCGCTTGGCATCTTAAATTTCTTCATAATCTAACCCTTATAAATTTCATACTAAACGTTTCTATTAACAGAACTAAACGTTACTCTATCCATATTACAATAAAATTAATACTTTGTAAAGAACTATTTTTTATTAATAAAACGCTTGAAAAATATACCTTAAGTTATAGAATATTGCAAACATAAAAAAGGAGATTATTATGACATTAAATGGTATTGATTATTCACTTAGCAAAGAAACACATATGCTTATAGTGAAGGCGATGAGCTATATTAAAGAAAATTATAACACGCTAAAAAGCATGGAAGTTGGAAGACATGAATTAGGTGACATACATGAAAATGCATTTGTAAATGTAGCTGAATATGACACGAAAGATAATCCACCTTGGGAGTCTCACATTAAATATATTGACATACAAATGGTTTTTGAAGGTAAAGAGTCATTTGAAATTGCTAATATTGACACGCTCACAAAACATGGCGAGTATGATGAGAGTAAAGATTATCAAGATTGGAGAGGAGAAGGAACCACTTCATTAACACTTCTACCAAATAATCTTCTAACACTTTACCCTAAAGATGCTCACAGAGTAGGTCTTCATCCTAAAGGCGAAATCACACATGTTAAAAAAGCAATTGTGAAAGTACCTATTTTATAAAAAAACAAATAGAAGAAAAAATGAATAAAATTTTAGTTTTAGGAATCTTGATATCATTGTCATCTATTATATATGCGAATGATATAAATAAAGCTTTAATTGATGCTGTAATGGATGGGAATCTAAAAGCAGTCAAATCCTTGATTAAAAAGGGGGCTGATGCTAATACTATAGACTATTCAGAGGAATCAACAATTCTACATATTGCTTCATATAAAGGGTATACAGAAATAGCAAAACTCTTAATAGATAATGGAGCAAATGTTAATGCAGAAGCATATGGATATACTACCCCATTAATGACAGCTTCACAAATGGGGCATTTAGAAATAGCTCTGCTTTTAATAAAAAATAAAGCTGATATTAATGCTACAGATGAATACAACAGGTCATCTTTAGTTTTTGCTTATGAAAATGAACATTTGGAAGTAGTTAAACTTTTAATAGATAGCTATGCTACCAATCCTAAAGCATACGGATATACAACACCTCTACATATTGTTGTTTTTAGTGGTAGTAGTAGTTATGTTAAACTTGCTAAATATTTAATTGACAACGGGGCTGATATTAATTCTAAAACAAGTAAAGGTTATGAGCCTATACATTTTGCTGCAATGGGAGGTAGTCCTTCATTAATTAAATTTTTAATTGATAATGGAGCTGATGTCAATGCTAAAACAAATGAAGGCAAAACACCACTAGATTTGGCTTCCGAATGGGGGTATATTGAAGCAACCAATTTTTTATCAAATATATCTGCTACTTCTGTAAAGTAAGGCTACATAAAGCGAAAGCAAAATACCTATTTTATAAATAAACAAATTAGGCTACCCACTAATTAAAGTAAGTAGCCTAATTATTTCAATACAGTATTTTATTCAAATTTTATTCAAATATAATTCTTGGCTTTTCGTCTATATAAGTAGCAGGTATATTGTCAAGCTTTTTTATATTATTAATCATAGCATCACGCATATCGTTTCCTGTATTAACAACATTTTCTCCCTTTGAAGCTAATGGATTACCAGCCTCATCAATATAACCGTCTCCACCACCAAATACGAAGCTAGAAACAACAACAGCATAATTCTTATTGTCGTCAATAGATTCTCCATTAAGTGTAGCTTTAACGAAAGTTCCATCTTTTTTATAGGTTACTTCCATTCCACGAGCAAACTGTAAGAAAGCACCACTCCCCATTTTTGTACCAGAAATTGTAAGCATTTCTTTTATTATAGCTCCACTTAAATCAACTAAAACAACTTCATTATCATAAGGGAAAAATTCATTTTGTATTTTACCCAAAGTAATAGTTCCATCAGGTAAAGCTGTTCTTAAACTGCCTGAATTCATTATAACAATTTCAGCATTAGGATAAGCATCTAGCACCAAGTCGGAAGCGAAGCTACCTAAAGGAGTTGATTCTAAACGAATATTTTCATGCACTAAGTTCATAGGTAAAGTTCCTATTCTAACATCAAACTCTTTAGATATTTTCTCTTGCATAGATGCAACAAAGCTAAGCATTTCTGCATTTTCTTCTATAGTACTGTCCATTTCTTTAAGAGCATAATCAAACTTAGTTATTTTACCATCTTTAATAGTCAAATCAATTCTACCAACATGAAGTCCATAATAATTTGCCTGAACTATTTTAGTATTACCAACAACTACAGCCTTATCAAGTTTAGTATGAGAATGCCCCCCAACTATTATATCAAAAACATTAGGCATAGCCTCTGCTATCTCTTTATCTTTACTTACACCAACATGACTTAAAAGAATTGTTACGTCATTAGTTGTGTTTAAAGGAGTCGTTTCAAGCAAAGCTTTAAGTGACTCTATCTCATCTTCAATAGCAACATTCGACATAACTTCAGGGCTATAAACAGCATCACTTGTTGTAATACCAATAATAGCAATGCTTACTCCATCAATTTCTATTGTAGTATATGCATCAACTAAAGGCTCTCCTGTTTTTTTATTTTTTAAGTTAACTGATAAAAATGGAAACTCACTAGTGTTCATTAACTTATTAAAATTCTCCATTCCATAATCAAACTCATGATTTCCAATAGTAGAATAATCAAAACCAATCATATTCATAATATCTATTTCATCAGAACCCTTAAATACAGTTGAAAATGGGCTTCCTGTAATAAGGTCTCCTCCGTGCAAAAGTAAAGTATTTGTAATACTTTCTCTCATTTCTTTTATATAAGTAGCACGTCTTGGAGCTCCCGCAAAATAATTAGTTGTAGGTGGCTCAGCTTTCTTATCAACTCTCATGTCCCCCGCATCACGTCCATGAGTATCATTCATGTGAAGTATGGTAATATTAGTACCACCTTCGCTTTCTCCACATGAAATAGCAAAAACAAATAAAAGTAAAATTACACTAAATCTAGTAAACAGTTTTTTCATAACACTAATCTCCTATTCAAAATATTATTTAAATAGTATATTTGCTAATACTATTTTGTCAATAAAAAAATATAGATGCAAACACTTTCTAGTTTTTTATAAAAAAGTATCATGCACCTATATTTATTATTTCAAAATAAAAAATTAAAATCTTCTATTTCATCTTAAAATCTTTTTCGAGTATTTTTACAAGCGAAACCATAGCACATATCATTATCAAAATAAATGGGAACGCTGTGGCAATTGATGCTGTTTGAAGCATTTGAAGTCCATTTGCCGTTCCAACCATTAGCACTAATGCTAAACCTGATTGAAGCAAACCCCATATAACTTTTTTAGATTTAGATGGATTTAATTCCCCATCAGAACTAAGCATAGCCAAAACAAATGTAGAGGCATCGGCTGATGTTATAAAGAAAGTACAAAGTAGTAAAACAGCAACACTTGAAAGAATTATACTAAAAGGATAATAATCAAGCACAACAAATAAAGCAGTTGAAGTATTTACTATAGCTTCCTTTGCGACATCAACTCCAAGATTAACTCCGAGTGTTCCAAATATAGAGAACCAAACTATACTAGCCACAGTAGGTGCTAATAAAACACCTATTACAAATTCTTTTATAGTTCGTCCCTTAGATATACGAGCTATAAAAGTAGCACTAAATGGAGCCCATGCTATCCACCAAGCATGATAAAACAGCGTCCAAGTACCAAACCATTTACTCTCTGAATATGCTCCTATTTCAAAAGAACTTTCAAAGAATGAATATACATATACACCTATGCTTTCGACAAACACTTTAAGTATTTTAACAGTAGGTCCTATAAAAAAACATGCTGTCATTAAAGCAACAGCTATTAAAACATTAAGGTTTGATATAAACTTAATACCTTTATCTATACCTGTAACAGCCGCTCCTATAAATATAATAGTTATTACAACTGCTATAATTATTTGAACTAAAGAGGTTATAGGAATATTGAATATGTAATTAAGCCCACCATTAATTTGGTATATACCCATACCTAATGATGTCGCAATTCCACCAATAGTTCCAAATATAGCTAAAATATCTACAGTTTTTCCAAACCAACTTTTTGTAACCTTGTCACCTAAAAGTGGAATGAATACTGTACTTACTAAAGCAGGTTTTTTATGTTTATATTGCATATAAGCTAACACCATAGCAAGCACCGCATAATTTGCCCAAGGGTGAAGTCCCCAGTGTAGGTATGATTTTTTCATAGCAAAGCTAAAAGCCTCAGGTGAACCAGATGCTGCCCCTAACGGAGCTACAAAGTAATTCAGTGGTTCAGCAACCCCCCAAAATACTAACCCAATTCCCATTCCAGCAGAGAATAGCATTGCAAACCAAGCAGAATTACTATACTCAGGTCTTGAATCCTCATCACCAAGTCTCATATCTTTGTACTTACTTATGAATCCTATCCATATACAAAATAAAACAAAACTTGTCATAACAAGCACGTAAACCCACCCAAAGTTAGTAGATATTACACTAAGAGCAGAATTTGCTAATGCCTCAAAACTAGAAGGCGATACCATACCCCAAATAACTACAGCAAAAACAATTAAAAGGGAAATTATATACGTTTGATTAATTTTCTTTTTTTTCTCCATATAAGAATGTCCTTTATAAAACTATATTTTAACTTCAAAAACAGTCTGTTCAGTTATGTCTTTAGTTAATGAATCTAAAGCAACACCAACTCTGTGATAACGAACATCCCACTGCTCTTTTACAGTTGTAGAAGGGTCTCCAAGTGGATAAGGAATAGAAAGAGCTGGAACCATTCTGTTAGCTCCTGTACTAAAAGCTACAGGAATTAAGTTAGCTATTTGAACTATTGTAATACCTTTTTTCTCAATCTCTTTTACCATCGTTGCACCGCAACGAGTACAAGTGCCTCAGGTAGATACCATGATAGCAACTTTAACTCCTGCTAAAGTAAGTTCATCACCTATTTCTTGCCCCATACGAGCAGCTTCTGCTTGAGTTGTTCCTGTACCTACAGTAGAATAAAAATATTTATAAAGTCCACCAATTTTTTTCTCTTTTTCATAAGCACGCATAGCATCAAGTGGCATAATTCTATTAGGGTCAGCATTAGCAGCAGCAGGGTCAAAACCAGCATGTATAGTCTGATATTTACCAGCCTCTAATTTCTCCATAGAAGTCATGTCATACTTACCCCATTTAGTAGCTGATGCTGATTGTATTTTGTCAGGGTTACCAACAGGAACAATTCCACCACTTGTTACAACAGCAACTTCCATTTTAGTAAGATCTTCTTTTGTAACTGCTTTCGCAATAGGCACTAAATCTTTTTTAGGGATAATAAGCTCAGATACAAACTCTTCGCCTTTAATTTTTTTCATTAACATATCAAAAACACGCTCACTAGCAGGAACATTGTTTTTAGTCCAAACTTGTTTTCTAATTCCACGTCCAAAATAACCTTCATCTGTTGCAGGAAACAATTCACTGCCATCCACTAATTTAATAGCAAACCTAGCCATAGCTTCACTATCGTCTTTCATATAGCGAGCAATAGAGTTTCCCTTAAATATGTACATGTCTTTCTTAAACATTTCTACACCGGGATTTTCTATGTCCATAGAAGTTATTACTGGAATGTTATATTTTTCTTGAACTGCCTTACATACAGTTCCACATGCAACTCCATAACGACCAGCCCGAAAAGCAGGACCTGCAAAGAAAAAATCAACTTCTTTTCCTTCAAGTAAAGCAAGTACTTCTTGTGTGGCAGTTTCAATATGTTCTCCCATATAGTTATCACCACAAATAATAGTGTGAGTAATTTCTACATGCCCTTTTAATGCATTAGATAAAGCTAGTGCAGACCCAATAACACCTTCACGTATTTCAGGTTTATAGTCAGCTTCGCTCTCTCCTCCAACATTAGCAAAAAATTGATTTATATAAATAATAGCCTTTTTCATTTTTTATAATCTCCTTAAATATTAAAACTCAGACATAGTTTTAGGTGACCAGCCAACAACTTGGTCTCCACAAAACATAGCATTATTTTCCATAATTATAGAACCATCTGCCCTTACTGATCCACCAAGTATGTCATCATTAGCCCAACCACCAGAAAGCCCATCACGACCAAGTGATTCAAGCTCGCCTACAACCATTTGCATAGGAGGTAATTCTATCATTTCTGATACATTTCCACATGACACTATAGCATCAGATTTTATGTCCATAGATGTTAAAGGAGTTGTTCCTCCATCACGACCTGTAGACTCATTAGTAAGACCTATAGTTTTAACTCCAGCATCTTCTAAAGCAACTAAACAAGCTGTGAAATCGGCATCAGGGTTACCATATCCTTCTTCAGCAACAACAGCAGCATCAGCACCAATAGTTTTTGCAATCTGTGCTACAAATAATACTGATCTTTCTTTTTGCTCTAGAGAAACATTAAGATTTGAAAATATAACACCTAAAAAGTTAATAGACTTATTATGTTCACTATAAAGTTTTTTAATCATAGGGAAATTTTGGAAATCATAAGTTGACCATTTTGAAGAACAAGGCATGAATGAACCTGAAATAACAGCTCCACCCAAAATCTCATTAGGATGCATAACTGTAGGAAGCATTGTGTTTGTGTCCCAACCATAATTTAATGTATTGTATCCTGCCTCTTCCATTTGGCTTTGAACTTGAAGCACCATAGCCACTTTTGGTAAACTAGCATTTCTAGCTTTATCAGTGATACTTTCAAGATTAAATACTTCAGTTTCTTCAGGTTTTTTATCCATAACAGATTTTCCTAAATATTCAGCAAGTTTTAATGAAGCCCAACGTATAGCTTTATTTTTCTTTTGTTGTTCATTATGCTCAAACTCTTCATCTGTGTGAGCTACTAAACAAACATTTATAACAGTTGAAAAATAGCTATACTTAGCCCCTTCCCCTGACATGTCAATTAGACCGTCTTGGAAACCGCCAAAATGTTTAGCAACACCTAAAACACTACAGCCTTTTAAAGCGTGTAAAGTTCCTTCACCTGCTTGATGTAAGTTACCTAAAACCCCTGGAAAAACAGTTTTGCCATCAAGTCTACATCTAGGCTCAATAGCATCTTTAACTGGCACTATTCTAACTTTGTCCCCAGGCTTAACTATTACGATATCCGCCTCTGTTATATGTAAGTCCTCACGAACAATAGACAAAGCTTCTTCTTTATTTATGGTAAGAACAGAATTTGAGTAAGCTGTAGCATTACCAAAAACAATGTCTTTAACATAAAAATTACCAATCTCTAGTTTCATCATTTTCTCCTTTTTTATTTATATTAAACCGTATTAAAAAAAATAATCACAGCAATAATATTTTCATGCGGATTATATCATAACTGTGATTATTATTAAAGCATCATAAATATTATTTTTATACTAAACATTAACCATTTTAAGATTCTCTGAAATTATTAAATTAGCTTCTGTATTTTCTTTTATATCTTCTAAACTTGATGTAGAAAATAATTCCTTAAGCACTATACCTTTATTTGTAACTTCCATAACTCCTTTTTCTGTTATGATAATATCTACTTGTTTTTCTGCAGTCAAAGGTAAAGAACAGCGTTTTAATATTTTCTTACTACCTTTAGCTGTATGCTCCATAGCAACAATTACTAACTTAGAGCCCACAACCAAATCCATAGCTCCGCCCATACCGGGAACCATTTTACCTGGAACCATCCAATTCGCTAAATTACCTTCCTCATCAACCTCTAAGGCACCGAGAACTGTAGCATTAACATGTCCACCACGAATTATCGAAAAAGACATTAAACTATCAAAGAACATACCACCACTTTTAACACTAACATAATTACCACCAGCATTTGTAATGTTCAAGTCTTCTTTTCCAGCTTCTGGAGTTTGCCCCATACCTAAAATACCGTTTTCTGATTGCAAAATAATATTAATATTTTCTGGTATATAATTTACAACCTCAGTAGGAAGCCCTATACCTAAGTTTACAACATCTCCATCTTTAAGTTCTTGTGCAACACGATTAGCTATAATGCTTCTTATTTTTTCTTTTGATAAATCTTCCATAGTTAACACCCCCCTTCTACTATATAGTTCACAAATATTGATGGAACAATTACATGATTTGGATCTAAAGAGTCCACAACTTTTTGTGCTTGAACTATTGTAATTTTTGCCGCTTGTGCCATTACTGTATTAAAGTTTCTAGTACTGCCATGATAAGACAAATTACCGTATTTATCAGCCACATCAGCATAAATTAACGCAACATCAGCAAATAAAGGCTCTTCTAATAAATAGTCAAATCCTTTAACATTAATAACTTTTTTGCCTTCAGCAACTATTGTACCCAAACCAGTAGGCGTAAGTATTCCACCAAGACCAGAACCTGCTGCACGTATACGCTCAGCTAAAGTCCCTTGTGGAACAAGCTCCACTTCTAACTCGCCACTATTCATCTGATTTCCAGTTTCTTTATTTGTCCCAATATGTGTTGCTATTACTTTTTTTACCTGTTTGTTTACTATTAGCTTTCCATGTGACTTATCTATAAAAGCCGTATCATTAGATATAATAGTAAGATTTTTTTTACCAGATTTTAATACTTCATCTATAAGAATATTAGGTGCACCACAACACAGAAAACCACCCACCATTAAAACAGTGTCATCACTTATATACTTTAGAATGTCTTCTTTATTTATTAACTTACTCATTTTTTTGTATCCTTAAAATTTTAACAATCATGTTTTTTTAATATAAGAACATGATTACTTACAGCACTTCCACCAAAGTTAATAACTAAAGCTGTTTTAGCATCCTTAACCTTTGCACCAATAGGAGTACCTAAAAGTTGATGAGATGCTGCAACAGTCATAGAAACTCCAGTAGCTCCAACTGGATGCCCCTTAGCCTTTAATCCACCCGAAGGATTTACAGGAAACTTTCCATCTGCTTGTGTAACTCCCGCCTTAACTATTTCTAAAGCTTTCCCCGGTTCAGCTATTCCAAGAGCTTCATATACTAAAAACTCTGCTATGGTAAAGCAATCATGAACTTCAGCAAACGAAATATCATTTATGGTAAGTCCTGCTGATTTTAATGCTTTATCTATAGCAATTTTTGATGCTGCAAACTCCCACTGATTACGTTTATCTAATTGTAAATAATCAGAAACTTGTGCAGAACCTATAATGTCAATTGCCTTATCATTGTTTTTAATATTTGATGTTTTTGTTAAAACTAAAGCTGCGGCTCCATCTGAAACCAAAGAACAATCATGAAGCCTTAAAGGAAAAGCTATCATTGGATTTTTATTTTTTTCAGAAAGCGCCATTATATCATCAGGCGATAAATCTTTAGGCATATGTGCATATGGATTATTTAAAGCGTTACGATAATTTTTAGAAGCTATAATTCTTAAACCCTCTGTTAAGTCCTCTTCTGATATATTATATTTTTCCATGTAGCCTTTAGCAAACTCAGCAAAAAGCCCTGGGAATGTAACTCCTTTTCCACCCTCTTCAGGATAATATGAAGCCATAGCTAATGTTTTAGTAACACCATCTGTGTCAAGAGAATTCATTTTCTCAACACCAACAACTAAAGCATATTCACATTGCCCCGACTCTAAAGCATTCATAGCTTGATGAATAGCAGCCATTCCAGATGCACAAGCATTTTCTATACGTACCGCACTTGAGAATCTTAAATCAGGATCTATATTAATTGTATAAGGTGCTAAATGTTCTTGATTATTAAAGCCACCTCCACTATAGTTTCCTACAAAAACCGAACCAATATCACTTGCCTTAACTTTAGAATCTTCTAAAGCTTCGCGACCAGCTTCAAGCAATAAATCATAAACACTTTTATCATCTAATCTACCAAACTTAGTATGACTCATTCCTATTATACTAACACTCATATTATTTCTCCTTTATTTTTATTTATATTACTCTAATTTTTTTTAGTTATTATAAGAGCATCTAATGCAACCATATTTTCTCCACTTATAGCAACAGGATTAATATCAATCTCCTCAACATATTCATGTAAAGAATCACATATAGAAGAGAACTTTTGAATTAACTCTACAAGCTTATCAAGATTAACTTCTTTTTTACCTCTAAATCCACATAATAATTTATATGTTTTAAGAGTTTCAAGCTTTCTACGTATTTCTTCTTTTGAAGCATTTGGTAAAAGTATAACTTTATCATTTAGTAATTCTGTATATATTCCACCAGCACCTATAATAACTAAACGACCAAATGTTTTATCTGTTTTCATACCAAAGATAAGCTCAACATCATAGCTAAACTGCTCTACAACTATAGCTTTATTACCTAGCTTTTTAGACATATTTATATACGCTTCTTTAAGACTTTCATAAGAAGATATATTAAGTATAACACCTCCAACATCAGCCTTATGCAGAATATTATCTTCTGCTGTTTTTAGTACTGACGGATAGACAAAACTATTTTTATTTTTTTCTAAATCATCTAAAGACGCTATATCAAACATATTTAAAACATTAAAATCTAAAGACTTAAATACAGAAATAGATTCATTTTCAAGCAACACATTTTTTTCTTTTAATAATTTAATCTTGTCATCAGAAAGAGTAAGTTTTTTACTTGGCTCTACTTTATACACAAAATCTCTATAAGAAAGATATGACTTTATAGCACTTAAACTTGCATTAGTTTCAAGTAAAACTGGTGCATTAAAAGAGTTGATTTCAGCAGTAAACTTTGATCTTCTTGAACCACCAAAATTAGTCATAAAAACAACTGGTTTACCTGAACGCTTAGCTGTGTTTCTTAAAGCACTAACAGCACCTTCTGATAAAAAATACTCATCTCTTAAGTCTTGAGATATTACACCAATAGCTGCATTATCATCGGAAAGCATAGTAATAAGAGAGTCTTCAAATATTTTATCAAAATCAATACCAGTACCCCATGGGTCTAATGGATTTGCCGCTTCCTGTCCATACTCTTGAATAGCCGCTAAATCACTCATTGTTTTAGGAGATAATTCAGCAAAATCGATACCCACATCTTCAGCATCATCAGCAAGTAAATTACGCTCCCCACCAGAATCAGCTAAAGCAACTAATCCACCCTTTTTTGGTATATTAGGATAATAGCTAAACAAAGAAATAGTATTAAACATTTCAAGAAGTGAAGACACACGAATAACACCATAATGATCTAAAACTGCCTGTATTGCATCATCATCTCCAGCAAGTCCACCTGTATGACTTTGAGCAAACTCAGCCCCTAGGCGAGACTTACCTACTTTCATAAGAACTATAGGAATCTTTTTATCTTTAGCAAGAGTTAAAGCTTCTATAAATTTATCTGGTTTTCTTACAGACTCCATATAAACACATAAAACTTTTGTAGTAGACATATTAAGAGCATAAATCATAAAATCAGATAAACTAGTAACAGACCCTGTTCCTGTTGCAACCATTAAATTAAACTTAACTTGAGGGTCATTATGTCCAATAGTGCTAAAAACAGAACCTGATTGAGATACAAAAGCAATGTTACCAACAACTCCAGCATCAGGTGCTTCAAATCCACAAACACGTAAAGATATATCATTATTATAAAACCCCATAGCATTGTGGCCAAGTAAAGGAATATTAGCATCAATACATTTTTTAATTAAACACTCTTCTAAACTAGGAGTAGTATCTCCTTCTACAACACAATTAGCAAAAACAACTAAAGACTTAACATTCGCTTTTATAGCAATATCTGCTTGCTCTAAAATACGTTTAGCCGCGACACAAAAAGCTGCTGTATCAACTGGTTTCCCTATAGCCTCTAAACTTGGGTAACACTTTATACCGCATACCTCTTCATACTTTGGGTTAATAGGATAAACCTCTCCCTTATACCCTCCTTCTTTTATCATTTTAATCATGTCATGCCCTAAAGAACCTTCTTTATTGGAAGCCCCTATTAGAGCTACACTTTTAGGTTCAAGTAACGGTTGCAAATTCATTTATAATCTCCTAAAATAATTTTAATATTAAACACTTCTATTTAAGAAGTCAGAGCCCCTTTTTATAGAATCACAAGCCTCATCAAGCATTTTAGAATAATGTAGATAAGCATGTATTAAACCTTTCTTTATGTTTAACTCACATTTTATATCATGCCCATTCAATATTTTATATAAAGCAATACTGTCATCACAAAGTGGATCAAGATCTCCCGACTCAATATAGCAAGCTGGAATACCATAAGTTAAGTCAGCTCCAAGACAAGAATAGTAATGGCTTTCTATATCACTTGGTTTTTCCAAATATAATTTACCATAATAGTCTAAGTCTTCTTTCTTAAGCCCATCATAATCACCACCATAAAGCCTTCTACTTATAGAGTCATTCAAACCAAATGCACCATAATATAATAGAAGACTCTTTATATAACTAATATCTTTATCATTATCTCTTAAATATAAAGCTGTAGCTAAAGATAAATTAGCCCCTCCTGAGTCACCCCCAATAGATATTTTATCTTTATCTATTTTGTAGTCAGCTCCACTTTCATGTAAATGTCTTACTAAAGACGCACATTCCTCTAAAGCTTTTGGAAATTTATTTTCAGGAGAAAGCCCATAATCGATACCAATAACAACTGCTTTAGAGATTTCTGCAAGCAAACGCATTATCCTATCATGAGTATCTAAATTGCCTACTACAAAACCACCACCATGTATATAAACTAAAGCTTGAGTATTTTCATCGGTGTCTATAGGATAATAAAATCTTATAGGAATATTTTTATACTTAGTGTCTAAAGTTTTGTGCATTACAGGTCCACCTTCATTCCAAAACTTACGCTCAATAGTATAGTTTTCTCTAAGCTTTTCAAATGTTATATTTTCAGTTGCAAAAGCATCTCCCAACTGTTCTGATTGAAACTTTAGTACAGCCGCCATTTGCTCTGATAACAAATTCTCTATATTAAGTTTATTTTTTTTCATTTTTACTTTTCCTAATTTTTTTTATCATTAGGGTCTTCTAAAGCAAGTTTAATTGCCCAACCCAAAAATAATACAAAGCCAAAAATACAAACCGCTTCCATTAAGCTGTAACTCATCGATGTTATATAATTATACATTTTTACACTCCTTGCCATTTAGGCATACCCATAGTGGGTGTTATTTAATTTCCACTCTCGTCTTTTCTTATCTGTTTTATAAATGCTACTATAATAAGAATATAGAAAAATAAATATGGTAAAGCTAAAGCAGTAGCTAAAGCCCTTATTCCATACATACCCTCTATTCCTCCACTACTAATAGTTGCATATATAGCAGCAACGGCTATTAATGTCATAAGTACTGCCCAAACAGCAGACCTTGTATGACTAATTTCTATTCCGTCAGGACCTGTCATTCTACTTAAAGATACTGCCGCACTAGTGCATGTTGTCGCTAAAAAGAACACTATTAAAACAAGTGTAAAAAATTGTGTAAATCCACTAAATGGTAAAGTACGTAGAAGGGCAAAAAAAGTTTCTTCAGGATTAGACAAAGCATAATTACCAATACTTCCAGTACCTTGAATAATATCTAAAAGGGCTGTTCCTGAAAAAGTTGCAAGCCACAAAATCATGAATATTACTGGTATAGTCATACTAGCAAAACAAAACTCTTTAATTTTTCTTCCCTTAGAAATAGATGCGATAAATACGCACATAAAAGGAGTCCATGCTATCCACCAAAGTAATGTAGATGTATCCCATGAAACTATATAACTAGGGTCATCAACAAACAAATACATTTCAAAGTTTTTTGGTATAAACCCAGTTAATAATGTACCAAAAGTAGAAACTATTTGTTCAAATATATATCTAGTTGGTCCAAATATCATAACAAAAACCATAATACCTATTGCCATCCATACATTAACATCTCCTATAAACTTCATTCCTTTTTTTAGAGGTGTTATAGCAGCTAATGTGAAAATAACAAAAAGCACAGCTAAAGCAATAAATGGCCACATCACTGTAGACTCACCTGATTGCCCTGTTACTATTCTAGCACCTGATGCTATTTGCACAGAACCTAGACCCATAGTAGCAGAAATTGTTAAAGCAGAACATACAACACCTAATACATTCATTACAGCAGCAACAGGCTTAGCCCAAGGTCTGCCCTTAAAAGCAAACTCTATAGGTGCACCGGGTAAATAACGAGTGCCATGTTTAAATGTAAAATATCCTACAGAAAGTCCTGATATACTAAATATAGCCCAAGCAGAAATACCCCAATGATATATACCTATACCCATAGCAGTTTTAGCAGCTTCCCACTTAGTAGTGTTAGTAGCCCCTATTCCATCAGGAGCAAGTAGGTAGGCAATTGGGCCTTCATTAATTCCAAAATATACTATACCTATACCTATACCTGCTGTGAAAAGCATAGCAAGCCATGAAAAAGTTGAAAAATCAGGCCTAGCATCAGGGCCTCCAAATCTTATATCTCTATATTTCTTTGAAACCCCAAAAAATATGCATATACCTATTATTATTACTGGTAATATTTTAATAAACCAGCCATACATTAATGAAAAGAATATTTGAAATGCTGACAATGTATCACCTAAATTAATGGGATATAAAATAGACCAAACTGAAAACATCCCCGTAAAAATAGCTGACACAACAAATAATTTTGTAAATATTTTACTCAAAATAGACTCCTTTAAACAAATTTCTACAATCTAAAACCACCAAGTAATACCTGTGCCACCAGTAAAAGTTAACATTGTAGTAGCAGGTGTATTATGCCACATATTTATATAAGCGGCCTCAGTCTGTCCTCCAGCCATTGCCTCAAAATAAAACTCTAAATTAGGAATAGGAGTTATTGTTATCTCTCCATATACTATATAGCCTAAATTATATTTTGGATCTTGTCTTGTTCCAGCAGGCTTTTCACCATCTACAAATGTAAACGATATTGTTGGTTCTAAATATAAACCTACAATATCAGTGCCAGCAAAGAAACCTACAGGCACGGCTATCCCAACTCTATATGGATTTTTCCAACCCTCAACAAAACTAGAATTTGGAAACATACCCCCTCTTATCTGATATGATGAAGATATTTTGGCAGG
>CAMRCO010000031.1 GCA_947040945.1 uncultured Spirochaetia bacterium | reverse complement strand
TTCAATTTGAATTCGTTCTCCCTCATTCCAGCATGTGATAAGAAGAGCAGTATCGCTATTTTTGGTGAAAAATTCTTTATACATTTATTTTATATAATCCATAAATACTCTTAAATTAGAATCAAATTTGATGATATACTTTTAATATCTATTTGTCAAGAAGTTCTTTTTTGTTTAAAAAATACCCTTTAGCTTTATTGCTCTGTGTGGGCATAATTCTTGACAGCAATAACATTTTATGCATTTTGAATAGTCATACTCAGGTGGGGAAGTTTTTCCATTTTTTTCAAAGTTTAATGCAAGCGGAGTAACAGGGCATACTTCTACACATACTCCACATTTTATACATATACTTTCTATTATTACAGGTTTTGATAAAAATATATTAAATATTTTTTTGCCTAATTTAGTGTTTGTCATTGAAGCGAGTAGCCTTAAAGCACTTCTTTTTTTATGAGGCATTTCAAAATCATGAACAATAAACTTTTCTATATTGTCTCCTACAATTTCAATTTCGTCTTCGCTTTTTACTCCAAAGCCTGACAAAAATCCATTTTTTACTGTGGGAACATCTTTTGGGTTTACAGATACAATTCGGCTTGCTACAGCATCAATTGCTATTGCATCACTTGAAAAAAGTAAAACATTAAGCTTGCGAGGGCTACCGCTTCTTGGCCCATTTCCTTCCATAGCAACAATAGCATCCATTATAATAAGTTTTGGATTTATAAGCTCATTAAGGTCAACGAGCATTTTTGTAAAATTATTTAAATCAGGTATTTTAAGATGAAATTGTGCTTTAAGAGAGCCGGGTACACATCCAAATTGATTTTTTATAGCACCTGTTAATGTTGTTAATGCATGTGTTTTAAGTTTTGGTAGGCTGATTAAAGCGTCATGTTCTTTTATAGTTTTAGCTATTGTAAAAGATTTATTTTGCTTTCCACGCTCAAAGAATACAGTTTCTTTTTCGTCAAAGCTCACAAGTTTTATACCAAGTCTTTCAGCAACACTGTATATCCCTGACTTTTTAGCGATACCATCAACTTTCCCAATACCGGGGGAGTCTCCATAAGACACACTAATATTTTTTTCGGTTAGAATAGTACCTATAGCATTAAAAACGCTCGGGTGTGTTGTAACTGATTTTTCAGCAACTTCTGCTGCGAGAAAATTAGGTTTAAGTAAAACTTTATCACTTGTTTTAATAAACTTATCAATTCCGCCAATAAGGTCAATACCCTTTTTTACAGCATTTAATACATTTGAATATTCATAATTTTCTACATAAACTAAAGCAACTTTACTCATAATTCGTTTCTCTTTTTTTTATTTAAAAGTATCTTCTATAAACACTATCTTCTGACATGTCATCTTTTCTTATAAGAATAAATTCATTAAGGTTTAATTTGATTTTTTGCATAGTCCAATTTTTTTCTTTTTTTAACTCATCTAGTATAAGTTTTGAGTACTTAGGCATATTTGATTGACTAATACTCTTAAACCCAACTCCATTTAAATATGTTGTATCAGTTATCCAATTAGGAACGTCCTCTGTAAAAATAATATAGTATTCATCAACCCCATTTACTCCTGAAGTTACTATATTAAAAACTGAGTCTTCATTTGGTATGCTGTACTTTTCATCGGAGGTGATATTTGTTATTTTGTTAAAATCATTGGGGCTTATAATTAACATAGAGTCATTGCTTAGAAAACCAAGTATAGTAATAAATCCATCTTTGTTTACAGTAAAATTGAACTCTAATTTATCAGATATATATATATCTGAGTTATTTGTGAGAGGTGTTTTTGTGTTGTCATCATTTATAATATTGATGCTAAACTTTAAGTCTATATCATTACTTGGTTTTTCAATTTTATCTAACATATTTTTTGAATAATTTATACCAACAATATCTAAAACCTCTCTTGTTAAAGTACTTACTTCACTTATGCTCTTTGCTTCATTAGAGTAAAAGCTTTTTCCTGTTTTTACATCAAGTCCTTGAATAAAATATTTAGTTGTAAATATATTTTTGTTGTTTGATATATTAGTTTTTGAATTATTTACTATAGCAGTATTAGTTGGTGTAGTGGGGGAATTTATTATAGGACGATTTGTACGTTCTTGTTTTATTGTGCTTTCATTTGTTATATCAGTATTTGTATCATTTGTAGTTGGTGTAAGTCTTTTTTCTTTATGTACTAGAACAGCTACATCTAGTTTTAATTCTTTAGATACATTAATAGCGTCTTCTATACTAAGCATTGATTTATTTTTATAAAGTTTTTTTATTTTTCTATCAACTTTTATTAAATTCATTTGCTTAAGAAATGAGTATTCGTTAATTGTATTTAGAAAATTTATTCTTAAATCATTATCTTCTTTAAGTGTTTTATCTAATTGCACAGTTGCTATAAGTATTTCGTTATCTTTTCCATACGAAGTTAATGAAAAAGATAATATAAGAATAATATATAAAGTAAGCTTTAGCAAAATAGGAAGACCTCTAGTAGTTTATTTTAGGCTGTCTTAAAAGCGTAGTTTTTACCTTCTCTTCTTCTTTAGACGAATCTAAAATATCTATAATACGTTCAAAATCATCAGTGCTGTAATATTCTATAATAATACGTCCTTCCTGACCATTTTTGTCATCAACTGAAACCTTTGTTGCAAATATTTTCTCTAAGTAACTTTCTACTTTTTTTATATTTGGGTCAGTTCTTTTTTTTACAACATTTTTAGGACTGCTTTTAAGAGAAGGGTTTTCTTTTAACTCTTTAATATCCTTAGATATATTCTCGACATCTCTTACAGTATAGGAGTTTTCTATAATACTTAAAGCAATAGATTCTCTTTCTTTTTCATCTTTAATAGAGAGTAAAGCCCTTGCATGTCCTTCTGATATTTTTTCTTCTAAAATTAAATCCTTAATAGGTTCACTTAAATCAAGTATTCTCATAGAATTAGCTACAGTGCTTCTATTTTTACCAACACGTTTAGCAAGGTCTTCTTGTTTTATATGAAGGAATTCTATAAGGCTTTTATAACTTTGTGCTATTTCTATAGGGTTCAAGTCTTCACGTTGTATATTTTCTATTAGAGTGAGTTCAAGCATTTTTGAGTCAGGTACATTTTCTAAAACTAAACTTGGTGCTTTAGTTCTGTCTAAATGTTTTAAGGCTCTAAATCTTCTTTCGCCTGAAATAATTTGATACCGTCCATTTTTTTCTCTTAATGTTATAGGGTTAATAAGACCATGCTCGAGTATTGTTTCAGCAAGTCCTTCAATTTCATTTTTGTTAAATACTTTTCTAGGCTGAAGTGGATTAACATCGATAAGAGTCATATCAATTTCTTTTACACCATTTGCTCCTGCTTCTTCTAATGCTGATACAATTTCAGTGTCATTCGATTTTATTAATGCATTAAGACCTTTACCAAGTCCGTGTTTTCTTTTAACTGCCATATTATTAAACCTTTTCTTTATTACATTTTTCTAAAAACTCTAAAGAAAACTCTTTATAGCTTCTTGCTCCTATACACTCACTGTCATAATCATATATAGCAAGCCCATGTGATGGAGCTTCACTTAAACGAACATTTCTTGGTATCATAGTTTTATATGTCTTTTCTTTAAAAAATGAAACAACCTCTTTAACAACATCAGAACTTAAATTAGTTCTTGAATCATACATTGTAAGAAGTGCACCTTCTATTTCAAGGTTTGGGTTTAAGTTCTTTTTAATTAAAGTTAAAGTATTATTTAATTCACTAACTCCATCTAAAGCATAAAATTCGCATTGTATAGGAATTAAAACGCTATGTGATGCGGCTAATGCATTAAGGGTAAGAATGCCTAATGTTGGTGGGCAATCGATGAATATATAGTCATACTCATTCAAAATATTATCAAGGGCTTTTTTTAATCTATATTCTCTGCCCATCTCATTTATAAGTTCAACTTGAGCCCCAACTAAGTTTGAGTTAGAAGGTATTACAAATAGGTTACTTTGATATGTTGGTATAATAGTAGTTTTTATATCAATTTCATCTAGAAGTAAATCATATATTGTATAGTTAAGTTCTTCTTTTTCGATGCCAAGCCCTGAACAAGCATTACCTTGAGGGTCGATATCAACTAAGAGAACTTTGTGTCCGAGTGAAGCGACAGCAGCACTTAAGTTAATAGATGTTGTTGTTTTAGCAACTCCACCTTTTTGATTAACAATTGAAATGATTTTACCCATAAGTATTCCTAAAATTATTATATTTATCTACTGTGTGAATTCTTTCCAAGTTGAATTTTTATCTACTCTTGTAGCATAATAGCCTAATGGCATGTTTGCTAATTCTCCTATAGAGTTATCAAGCTCAAAAATTTCTTTAAGTGATACAATATTCGCATCAGAACTTTGATGAGATTCTAAATCGCACAGAAATTGCCATGCCCCATCATCTTCATCATGGCTAACATAGTATATATCAGCATTCTCTCTTATAATATGGCAACAAGTAAAAACTGCTACATTTTCTTGTTCACTAAATGGGAAGTTCATTTTTAATAATCCTTATACTCAAAGCTTGGCTGATTTCTAACTCTAAGATTATATTTTTTTCATTATATAGATAAAACACTTATTTGTCAAAAAATTAGAAATTATTATAGGTAATATTGATGATAAACATTTTGCGATATAGATATTGTATATGAACATAATAGGCAAAATATTTATTTAAAAGTTTTACTTTTAGGATATTAGTTTAGTTGTAGAGGATAGCATTATAGAAGTATTGTAAATATGCATTATATATTATAAAATTATGCCTCATAACATTTTATAAGGAACTATATTATATGACGAAGAACTCTACAAATTACTTTTTTTTCTTAGTGCTTGTAACACTTGCATTTGCTTTGATGACAAAACTGCTAGCTCCATTTGCTACGGTAATATTTTTTGCCTATGTTTTTTATGTGGTTTTAAACCCTTTATATAAAAGAATACTTGAAGGTTTTTATAAGATAGCTGGTAAGAAGACTGGTAAAATGGCTTACTTCAGAAAAATTGCTTTCTCATTACTTTTCTCTCTGTTGTCATTAATGATATTTTTAGTGCCAACAGTTCTTTTAATTTATGTGATAATAATGCAAATTGTAGATTTAACTAATATTCTAACCGTATTTTTTAAGGATGCTGAAACTCAAAAAGCTATTAAAGATACTATTGTATATATTATGTCGAAATTGCCTTTTGATGTGTCAGTAAATGATGTAGTTGCTAAAGTTCAAGGTTCATTAATTGCTCAAATGGCTTCATTAAGTGGTTATCTTACACAAAATGTAGCTAGTATAGTGAAAGGTACAGGAAGCTTTATAACATCTTTTATTTTTATGATGTTTACATTGTTTTTTCTTTTCATGGATGGGCAGTATATTTCAAGCCAACTTATGCCATTAATTCCAATAGATATTAAATATGCGAAGCGTCTTGTTACTGTTGCTAGCAATGGAGTAAAAGGTATTATATATGGAAACCTATTCACAGGTATTGTGCAGGCTATTATAGGTTTTATAGTTTTCTCTATTTTTAGGATTCCTAATTCAGCTATGTTCGCATCTCTTTTGGTTGTAGCTTCATTTATTCCAATAGTAGGCACAGGTATTATATGGGTTCCTTTGGGAATAATTATGATATTTCAAATGGGTATATTAAAAGCGGTATTATTTATCATTGTATGTTCTCTTACAATAAGTATGTCTGATAACTTTACACGTCCATTATTTTTGGGGAATAGAATCTCGCTACACCCTTTATTTATATTCTTTGCTATACTTGGTGGAATATTCATGTTTGGGCTAACAGGTGTTATATTAGGTCCTCTTTCTTTCATATTGTTTTTTGAATCTATGGCTATATTTAATGAGCTAAAAAATAATAAACCTGTAAGTAAAAATACAAAATATAATAAATTCTTTATGTAAGGAATCATGAGTAAAAAAATACTTATTGTTGGAATGAATTATATAGGCGACACTCTTTTTGTTACGCCACTCATAAAAGCATTGAAAGAATATTATAAAGATTCATTTATAGATATTGTTAATGGTAGCCGTGGTGTAGATATATTAGCAAATAATAGCGATATAAGAAATATAATTACAAAACCAAACAATGAATTAGAGTATAAAAAGTTTATAGAAAAAATAAAAAGTGAAAAATATGACATAGGGTATGCTGCTACTACATCATTTTATGGAGCGGTTTATCTTTATAAAGCAAAAATTCCTATAAGGGTTGGTGTTAATAGTGAAGCGAGAGGAGTCTTGCTTACACATAAAACTTCATGGCTAAAACACAAAAGACATATTATTGATACGATATTGTCGCCACTTAAAACTTTGGGAATAGACGTAAAATCAAAAAAATTAAATCTATATTTGTCAGATTCAGAGATTATGTTTGGTAAAAAAATGACAGAAAAATATAGTCGTATTTTATTTGTTCATGCAGGAGCAACAAGAATTTCCAAAAGGTATCCAACAAAATTGTTTGCGGACGCAATTAAAAGTTTTTATGATGCAACAGGTTCTGACATAATACTTATTGGGGGCAAAGAGGACACAATGCTTTCTAACGAGATTAAAAATCACTTAGGGGATAGTAATGCCATAAAAGAAGACTTTACAGGCACACTATCAATTAGAGAGCTAATAGGAGCTCTTAATTGTGGATACGCATTTTTAGGGGGAGACAGTGCCCCTCTACACATATCGAGTGCATTGGGGCTAAAAACTTTAGGTTTATATGGCGACACTATGCCACTTATTTATGGGGCTATTGGTGAGAATGCTGTCAATATTGATGGTGGATCTATGAACTGCCACCCTGTAAAAAGATACTACTGTGAACACTTTAAGAGAGGATGTAAAACTGTTGAGTGTTTATCTGAACTTGATCCTAGTATGGTTTCTTCACAATTAATTAATTTTTACTAGTAGAAATCGTTAGGAACTTCTATATTTGTTAATTCTAATAATCTATTATTAATGCTTCTTTGAACATCGAAGTTTATAGGCTCTTCATAGTCAAAATTATATCTATTTGCTAAAAGTAGTTTCTTTTTTTCTTCAAGATAATTTCTCATTTTTCTGTTAATTAATGAAGTTTTAAATAATGATATTTTTTGTCTGTAGCCACTTTTATATGATAGGTCATAATTTTCTAATGCTAAAATATCTTGATTTCTTGAGCTATAATAATCAGCTAATCTAAAATAAATACGCCCTTTATCTACTCTTCTAGTTGCTTTTTGGGCAAGTTTGTTTATAAGTGCTTCTGTTTCTGTATATTTATCATTGTCTATAAGTCTTTCATATATTTTCAGTAAATTAAAATAAGCATCAATTTCATAGGCAGGAATGCTAAGGTTATTAGCATATTCAATTGTTTTTTCATATTCATCTATTGCTAAAATATATATAGCACTACCTCCAAGGCTTGCAGGGTCGCCTGCTTCCTTCTCATAAACTGTAGCAAGTAAATAATGAGCGTCAGCATTATCAGGACTTTTTGTTATAATATTATTTAATAACTCTAAGGCGAGAGATGTTTTGCCTTCTGCTATATATCGCTTAGCCTCTCCAAGATAAACCCATGTAGGTTCTGTAAGCTCAATTCCTGCTAAAGAGTAGCTAGATATTATAATAGAGATAATTGTAATTATAAAAATATTTTTGATATGCATAATACTATACCTATCGGAAGTTATCATCTTTTATTAATACAAAAAAAATTAACTATTTAAGTATTCTTTTATAGTTTCATCATCAGGTAATGCTGTAAGAATTTCAAAACCTGTTTCAGTCACAGCTATTGTATGCTCATAATGTGCTGAGAGTGAATGGTCTTTTGTTGAAACAGTCCAGTCATCAGATTCAATATATATTTTATTGCTTCCTAAATTAACCATAGGCTCGATAGCAAGTGTCATATTTTTTTTTAATATAACTCCAGTATTAGGTTTTCCATAATTTGGTATAGCAGGCTTTTCATGTAGGGCAGAGCCTATGCCATGACCTTGAAACTCTCTAACTATACTAAAACCTTCTTTTTCTACTGTTGTTTGAATAGCATGAGAAATGTCCCCTAAATAACTTCCATCCTTTATAGTTTTTAGACCATTAAAAAAAGCTCTCATGGTTGTGTCTACTAGTTTATTAGCTTCTCTTGAAACCTCTCCAACCTTAAATGTTACTGCTCTGTCAGAATGATATCCATTATAATAAACGCCAATATCTATTCCTACAATGTCCCCATCTTTTAATACAGTTGACCATGATGGTATGCCATGTATAATTTCATGGTTCACCGATATACAGCTTGATGCTGGAAATGGGGGATTGCCATATCCTTTAAAAGATGGTTTAGCATTTTTTGATCTGATTGTATTATATACAAATTTATCTATTTCTTTTGTAGAAATACCTTCTTTTATAATTTTAGCAACTTCATTAAATACATATGCTAAAATACTACCACTTTGCTTCATTAAAGATATTTCTTGATCTGTTTTTATTTTTATTCCCATATTATTTTCTATGTCTATTTTTCAGTATCAGACTTGCTTACTCCACTAAAAGACTCTTCTACAACTTGGCTAATATTTTTCTTTTGTCCGCCAGTGATATTCATAGACCCTTGAACTACAACGCCGTCATTTAAATTTATTTTAGGTGAATTAATGTTTCCAAGAACTCTACAAGTTTCAAGCAATACAACCTCTTCTTTAGCATCTATGTCGCCAATTAATGTGCCTGCAACTGTTACTTCATTTGCCTTAACACATGATGTTTTTACTCGCCCACTAGTACCTATTATAAGGTGAGCATTTGTTTTTATCTCTCCTTCAAATTTTCCATTTATTTGTAAAGAGCCATCTATACGTAAAGTTCCAGTAAATGATGTCCCTTCGCCTATAAGACAGTCTGTTTGTCCTTTGTTTGACATATTGAAAACTCCTCTGATAATATATTAAATTGAATTCTACTTATTAAGTGAAAAAAAGTCAACTAGTAAATTAAAGTTAATATATTGTTAAACTAAAAACTATATTATATAATGACTGTATTATGAATACAATGAAAAGCATGTTGGAAGAATATTCTAAGACAAAGCTTAAAAATAATTATAATCTACAATCATTTATTAAAATAGTAGAAAATTGGGAACGTATTGTTGGGGTTACTGTATATAAAATATGTGTTCCAAATTTTTATTATAACAATATAGTTAATATAACTGTTCTTGATAGTATATGGGCGAATGAGCTTATGATGAAGCAAGTTACTATTATAAAGAATATAAAAAATATTACAGGACTTGAAGTTGTTTCTATTAGAACTAAAATAGGGGAGATAGAAAGAGATGATAATGTAATAGTTAATAAAAATAAAGAAACTGAACATAGAGTTATATCTGAAGATAATAAACAATGGATTTTTAATACTATGACAGATGCTAATATCGAGAACGAAGATGTCAAAAATATGTTTGAAAATGCATTAAGAGAAATTTGCTTAGAATAGTGAGATTCAATTATGTTAATAGATGATGAGTATATTAAAAAAGAAGTTTCTATATATCAGATGACTAGAAGCACAATATCGTTAAATAAAATAATTGATACTCTTTCAGGATACATTTATTATTATCCAAGAAAAGTGTATTTAGTTGACTATGACAAGGCAATTGATTTTTATGTTTACTATATTGAGAGAATAGATAGGGTCATTTTGAAATATAGAAAAATGGATGATATTAAGTTTATTACTTGGTTTACACATACATTAAGAAATCATTATTTGAATTATGTTGATATGGTTAAAAGAAAAAATAAATTCTCAAAACAAGACTTGACTTATGACGAGAATGCTCTTGTTTTATATGATGTTGTGTCTTATGAGGATAAGGATTCTGAATCTGAAAAGTTTAGGAATATATCTAATTTAATACTTGAAAATATAAAAACTAAGTATAAAGAACGTGATGTATTTGTTTTTACTATTCGCTATCTTGAGTTATTTATTAATAATATAATTGGCATTATAACAGTATATTTGAATGTAGATTATGATGGTGCTTGTCATATTGTAGAAAATGCACGTGCGACATATATAAAAAAATATAGCGATATTATAAAGTATCAAGACAGAATAACCAATGTAAATAAAAAAATAAGTGATAATATTAAATTGGCTAAACCATGTGAAAAACTTATAAATAAAAAAAGATACTATGTTAAGAGGCTGTCATCTATTAGCCTTCTAGTGCCTTATGTGTTTATAGCAAATCTAATTAATACAAATAAAAATATAATTACAAAAATAATAAATAAAATGAAAAATGAATTAAAACAAATGGATATAAAGTTTTAAGGAAATTAATATGAAAGAGTATAGTGAAAGTTTTGAATATGAAATGTTAAAATATGTTGAAGGGAAAGAGGTATCTAACGAGTTTTTGAATACTCTTAATAATGATGTAGCTCTTCAAAATGAAATTCTTATGCTAAAAACAGATATTTATTTTATGAATAATGTGAAGTCATCAAGCTTATTTAATATAGTATCAAATAAATCTAAAATAGTAATTAATGATAAAAGTGAAGTTTGTCTTGAAAGTTTATTATTATTTACCACTGTAACAGAGCTTAATGCGAGAGACTTGAGTGATGAAAAACAAAAAATATACGCCTATAAAAATATTGAGCTTCATATTAAAAAAGACAGTATATTTATGATAGTAAATGAAATTAAAAATGGTTTAGTTATAATAAAAGATGGTAAAAATATTGTAAATATTAAAGGAAGTGACAAAATATATTCAAGTATTTTAGAGAAAGGGGATTACTTAATAAAGTTTAACGACAATGAGGCGAGTGTTTTAATAGAGTAATTTATATTGACTTTGTGTAAAGGTTAATATCAAGACTAGCGAGTTCTTTGAGTTTAGGCCCAATTGATATAAAATGCTCAGTTTGGTTGTGTTCGTCAATTGCTTTTTGAGATATCCAGTTTTCTATCAAAACGAAAGAGTTTGCATCATTATTGTTATCATAAAGCTCATATGAAATACAGCCATCTTCTTCACGACTCTCATGTACAAGTTCTTTTATAAGATTAAAAAAGTCTAATTTTTTATTTTCTTTTACTTTAATATTAACAATAATAGTAACCATATTTATTCGCCCTCATCAGTTGTAGTATTTATTCTTTTATTAAATCTATTCATAGCAACGCTAGATGATTCTAATAATGAAACCTTAGTTGCTTCCACAATATCATCAAAAATGATACGCAATTCTCCTCTTTCTTCTTTAGTAAAAGGAGAAAGAACAAAATCACTTACTTCAACACCTTCTGTTGGGCGTCCAATACCGACCCTAACTCGGGTAAATTCACTACTTTTTAATGATTCTGTTATACTTTTAATACCATTATGTCCGCCATCGCTACCACCAACACTAATCTTAAAAGTACCAATGGGTAAGTTCATATCGTCATATACAACAATAATATCCTCAACATATATCTTCATAAAGCTAGCCATATAAAGAGCAGCTTCACCTGAAAGATTCATAAAAGTTAAAGGTTTAAGTAATAGGTAATCCATTTTTCCCTGCTTACCTTTTCCAAAAACTGTTTTCTTTTTTCTTATGTTAAGATCAACATTGAGTTTTTTAGCTAGTCTATCCAAAACCATATAGCCGACATTATGTCTGTCGCTTCTATACTGCTCCCCTGGATTTCCAAGCCCCATAACTAATTTCATCATGATAAATGCCAGTTAATAATATAAATAATTAAACTACTTCTTCAGTAGCTTCCTCTTCAACTTCCACAGCAACAACTGTTACAATAGCCTTAGAAACATCACCCATAGGTTCTACACCTTCAGGGAAATTAATATCGCTAATATGTAGGCTACGACCAACTTGAAGGTCAGTAACATCAATAACAATTTCTTTAGGTATTGACCCCGGAAATGCTCTGATAGTAAAGTTATGCTCTATTTGCTCCATTACACCAGTACCCAAACGAACGCTTTCAGGTGTTCCTGTAATGTGTAGAGGAACAGATGTTTTAATTTTTTTATTTCTGTCGATTTCATAAAAATCTATATGTGTAATATTTCTTTTTATACCATCTATTTGATATTCTTTAACTAAAACTTCTTTTGTTCCTTCACTATCTATTTCAAGTGTTATAATTTCTTGCTTACCAGTATGTGAAAAAACTTTTTGAAATTCTTTGAGATTAACAGCTAAGTCTTGAGTATTTTTTCCACCATAAAGTGTAGCAAGTGCAAAGCCACTTTTTTTTAGGTTGCTTCCAATACTTTTCTGAGTTGTTTCTCTTTTTATTGCTTTAACTATGTTCATTGCTTCTTCCTTAAATAAAATACTATCTATCGAAAATTGTACTAACCGAAAGTCCAAGATGTATATGCTTTATAGCATTTGCTAAAAGCGGGGCTACAGAAAGAACTTCTATTTTTTTTCCAAGCCTATTTGCGTCAGTTTGTATAGAGTCAGTTATAAAAATTTTGTCTATAACACTATCATTAAGTTTCTCATAAGCATTATTAGAAAAAACAGCATGCGTAGCAAATACGTATATTTTTCTAGCACCCATTTCTTTTAATGCTATTGTTGATTTAATAAGTGACCCACCTGTATCGATTATATCATCTATTAAAACAATATCTTTACCAGAAACATCTCCAACAACATTTACAACTTCACATTCATTAGCTCTGTCTCTTCTTTTATCAACAATGGCTAAGTCAGTTCCTAGGCTTTTTGCAAGCCCTCTTGCTCTTGCCACTCCACCCACATCAGGTGAAACTACAATAAGATTTTGCTTATCTATTACTACTTCATTAAATCTTTCTAAAAAAACATTCCTTGCTCTTGTGTGTACTATTGGTATATCAAAAAAGCCCTGAATTTGGTCAACGTGTAAGTCTAGAGCAACAAGCCTATTAGGTCCTGATGCTGTAAGTAAGTTAGCAACAAGTTTAGCTGTTATCGGCACACGTGGTTCATTCTTTCTGTCTTGCCTACAATATCCATAGTAGGGTACAACTGCTGTAATTGACTTTGCGTCTGCTCTTTTAAGCGCATCAATTATCAAAAAAAGCTCCATCCAATTTTCGTTAGAAGGATTACCTGTGGGCTGTATGACATAAGTGTCTTTACTTCTCACCGATTCTTCTATTTGTACAAATACTTCATTGTCAGCAAATTTACGTATTTGCATATCTGCTAACCTAAGACTCAAGTTTTGAGCTACACATTCAGCTAAAGGTCTATTAGCTGTACCACTTAAAATAAGAATCTCATCATTAAAAAACATATATAAACCAATTTAGATTAAATAATGTTGGGGTGGGAGGATTCGGACCCCCGAGTGACTGTACCAAAAACAGTTGTCTTACCACTTGACGACACCCCAATTTGCTAGACAGCTTAGGTATTATAGTATATGTCTATTTTTTTGTCAAGATATTTATTTAAAAGAAACCTTAAATAGATGCTTTACTTATTTTAATTTTGAAACATATAAAACATATATATTGAAAATTAAAATAATATAGTCTATAATTTTTAGTATTAATAGTCTCTTTGAGTTATTAATAAAGATAAATAAATAAAATATTTAAGGAGTAGTCCAAAATTAAAAATTTCATAAAACTGGTATTATAGAATTTAATAATGAGGTTAGACAAAAGTCTTTAGAGGAAGGCACTTTTACAAAAACAGAAAATTTCAAATTATTTGCTAAGAATGGTACTCCTCAAATTACTGATAAGCAAGGATACACAACTCTATATACTTACACCCCTACAAAAAAAAACTAGCTGGACATCTACAAAAGTACCAGATGCATCAGGAGAATGGAAAGAAACTATTTTTACTAACCCAGTAACCAAAGAATATTATATTGTTCTAGACACTCCTACAGAATTAAGTATTCTAAAAGTAATCGAAAAAGAGTCTAATGATGAATATGAATTAGGCTATCTAAGTATTGTTGACGCTATTGAAGGCAATCCAACTCATAGTCATAAAAAGAAACAGTAGCAAAAAAAATTATAAAGAATCATCTATTTTGGGTGGTTCTTTTTTTTGTTATCAATAAAGTTAATATTCTATATTCATCTATTATATAACTCTCTTGCTATATTATACAAAAAAATATTTTAATATATACTAGAATCTGATATAAAAAAGGGACTATACTTATGAAAAAGTTAGTATTATTATTAATAATAGGATTATTAAATTCCTCATGCAGCAATATAAAAACAGATAATTTAGAAAAGGATATTCGTGATTTTAGTTTTGATAACTTAGAAAAAGATATTCAAGATTTTGTGGTGCTTGCTGGACGAGAGGATCAGCTTGCTGTATTCTATTATCTTAGAGGTCGCTTTTATGATAATTCAGAAAAATATGAAAAAGCTATTCGTGATTATAATACAGCCATAAAGTTAGATATTAGGTTTCTAAATGCTTATTACAAAAAAGGACTTCTCTATCATAAACTAGAAAAATATGAAGAGGCTATACTCAATTATAATGCATTAATAAAAATAAACCCTGATGACAGTACTGCTTATTACAATAGAGGAATTGCTTATGTTAAACTAGAAAAATATGATGAAGCGATTAATGACTATACTAAAGCAATAGAAATAGAGCCTGATGGGAAGAGCTCTTATTATAATAATAGAGGAATTGCTTATGTTAAACTAGGAAAATATGATGAAGCAATTAATGACTATACTAAAGCAATAAGCATAGACTCAAGCAATAGTAAAACTTATTACAATAGAGGGCTTACTTATCAGCATTTAGGAAAGTATGATGAAGCGATTCGTGATTATGATGAGGCATTAAAAATAGACCCTGACTTCGTACATGCTCATCATAATAGAGAACTCATTAATGAGAAGCTTGAAAATAAATAGTTAATAGATATATTTTTAATAAATAGGATAAAAAAATGAAAAATAGTTTATTAGTTTTGATGTTGCTTTTATTTATTTCATGTGGTGGTAGTGATAATAAAACAGATGAAACAGAAGTTCAAGTTACTGAAAATGATGAGATTGTTAGCTCAAGTGCTGGTATATTTGAGTCAGCAAAAAATGGTAATTTAGTAGATGTAAAGCAATATATAGAAAATGGTGTGACCATTAATGCTAGAGATGAAGAAGGTAACACTGCTTTAATTATAGCTCAAAAAAAATGGACATACAGAAATAGTTGAATATTTAGAGAGTATTAAATAAAACTAGGAAAATAATAATGCAGGATAATAATGATAGTCTTATTAACTATGCTAGAGAGACTAATCTTGAAAAAATAGAAGAATGCCTAATAAATGGGACTGATGTTAATACTAAAGATAGCAATGGTTGGACAGCACTAATGGTAGCTTCCTATTGTGGAAATTTAGAAATAGTTAAACACCTTATTAATAAAGGGGCTAATATTAATCTTCAAGATAATAAAGGTTATACATCGTTAATCTGGGCTTCATATTGTGGATATTTAGAAGTAATAAAATACCTTGTTGATAAAGGGGCTGATATTAATCTTCAAGATATTACTGGGGACTCAGTATTAAGTAGAGCTTCTGTTCAAGGATATTTAGAGATAGTAAAATATTTAATAGACAAAGGGGCTGATATTAATGCTAAAGATAAAAATGGTGAAACAGCCTTAATACTTACTTCTTGGGCTGGACATTTAGAAATAGTTAAACACCTTATTGATAAAGGGGCTGATGTTAATCTTCGAGATAATGATGGATGGACAGCATTGTTAAACGCTTTAGACAATAAAGACTTAGAGATAATGAAGTATCTTATTAATAAAGGGGCTGATATTAATATTAAAAATGAAGACTATAGGACAGCATTAGACATCGCTAGGGAATCTGAACATACTGAAATTGTAGAATATTTAGAGAGTCTTAACTAAAAAATTAAATTGGAGTTATAATGAAAAAAATAAGTTTACTACTGATATTATTAAGTATAATTAATTGTAAAGATGCTGAAGATAAAACAGAAGTTGTAGAAAATATTGAAACAACAATTTATGATAATTTGTCGATAGAAGAGAAAAATAATGCTTTAATTAAGGCAAGTAAAGACAGAAACCTAGAAACTGTTAAAGCTTTAATTGAGAGTGGAGCAGACGTTAATGCTGACTATAAATTTAGTGATCTTGGTGGTGGCACAGTATTAATGTATGCTTCAAGTACTGGACAAATAGAAGTAGTAAAATATTTAATAGAGGCTGGGGCTGATATTGAGGATGACTACGGTAGAACTGCATTAGATCTTGCTAGGAGAAATGGACACACAGAGATAGTAGAATATTTAGAAAGTAAGAATGCTAGTTAATTATTTCATATTTTTAGTATATAATATTGAATAATTTAAGGACAAAAAAATAAAGTATCAATCGGAGAGTTGTAATGAAATCAGTACTATTAATTATTAAGAATATTTTTACTAAAAAAAAAGAAGCTTTAATTATAGACTCTAGGGATGGAAACTTACAAGGTGTAAAAAGTATGATAGAGAAAGGAGCTAAGGTTAATGTTAAGGCGAGTATTTATGATGAGTTAGAGAGAAATTTAGTAGGTAAAAGTAGTTATACTCCACTAGTTGTAGCTTCAAAGTATGGGCATCTTGATATTGTAAAGTATCTTATGGAAAAAGATGCGGATGTTAATTTTAAGAGTGGAGAATGTATTACCGCATTAATGATAGCCTCAGAAAAAGGGTATATTGAAATAGTAAAGTTTTTAGTAGATAATGGTGCAGATATTAATATGAAAGGAAAATATGACAGCAGAGCTTTGTGGGATGCTTCATATTATGGACATACAGATATTGCTAAATATTTAGTTGAAAATGGTGCTGTAACAACTGAAATGTATATTACTGACTGGATCAGATCAGGCTGGCTAGAAAAAGTGAAAGAGTGTGTGGAAAATGGAGTAGATATTAATCATGTAAATAGGCATGGCGAGACACCGTTAATTATAGCGTCATTAGCAGGACATATAGATATTATAAAATATTTAGTAGATATAGGTGTAACGGTTGATTTTAGAAATAGATACGGCGATACAGCTCTTAGAATAGTTTCAGAGTTTGGTAATATAGAGGCGATAAAATATCTGATTAAGCATGGTGCATTAATTGATGGTGTGAAAGGTTCATCACCGTTATTATGTGCATCAATCGGTAAAAAAACAGAGGCTGTTAAGTGTTTATTAAATCTTGGTGCAGATGAAAGTAAAATGAGTATTGTAGACTGGGCAAATTCAGGAGTAATAGAAAAGGTAAAAGAGAGTATAGATAATGGTGCTAATCTTAATAATAAAAATAAAGCATTGATTAGTGCCGCTAATGGTGGCTTTATTGAAATAGTAAAATTACTAATAGATAATGGTGCTAATCTTAATAATAAAAATAAAGCATTGATTAGTGCCGCTAATGGTGGCTTTATTGAAATAGTAAAATTACTAATAGATAATGGTGCATTAGTTAATCACAAAAAAGAAGGAATAACTGCGTTGGTACAAGCTTCTATGTGGGGGAAATTAGAAGTAGTAAAATACTTAATAGAAAATGGTGCCGATATTAATATTAAGGATGAAAATGGCAATACAGCATTGATTGAAGCATGCTTTAGAGGTAATAGAGATGTAGTAAGATTTTTAGTTGAAAAAGGTGCGGATGTTAATATAAAAAATAATTATGGTTATACAGCACTTAAACAGGCTTCTGCATTTAAAAAGTCTAAGGATATTGTAAAGTTTCTTAAAGATGTGGGAGCTAAAAAATGAATATAAATCAAATAAATAAATTTATGGCTATGGCTTCTAATGGAAATCTTAAAAAGATAAAAGAATGTGTAGCAAATGGGGTTGATATTGACATAAAAGACGAGCATAGCGAAACATCATTAATGACAGCATCACATAATGGGCATATAGATGTAGTAAAATACTTAATAGAGGTTGGAGCTGATATTAATGTTAAGAATAAATATGGTGCTACAGCATTGATGCCTGCCTCGTGGCATGGTCAAATAGAAGTAGTAAAATATTTAGTTAATAGTGGAGCTGATATTAATCTTCAAACAAATAATGGTATGACAGCATTAATGCTTGCTTCAGGAGAAGGATATATAGAAACAGTACAATATCTAGTTGAGCAAGGTTCTGATATTCATGCGATAGATGAAGATGGAGAAACTGCTTTAATTTTAGCAAAAGATAATGGACACATAGATATAGTAAAATATTTAGAGAGTCTTAAATAAAACGAATTTGGAGTTTAATATAAAGACTAATAATCTTATTGATAGTGCAAGAGATGGAGACTTAAAAGCTGTACAGCAATGTATAGAAAATGGTGCTGATGTAAATATTAAAGATGATAATGGTGATACAGCCTTAATGATGGCATCTTACTACGGCTATCTAGATATAGTAAAATATTTAGTAGAGAATGGTGCAGATGTTAAACTTGTAAATGAGAATAATTATTCGGCTTTATTCTATGCTTCGGTAGAAGAAGAATTAAATATTGTTAAATATCTGGTAGAAAAGGGAGCTGATATTCATATTAAAGATGATAGTGGGATGACAGCTTTAATGCATGCTTCAGAATTAGAAACAGTAAAGTATTTTGTAGATAATGGTGTTGATATTAATGCAAAAGATGAAGATGGCAAAACAGCCTTAATCATGGCTTCGACATGGGGATACACAGAGATAGTAAAATATTTAATTGAGCAAGGTGCTGATACAAGTAAAATGACTATTATAGAATGGACAAATGCTGGTTGGCTAGAAAAAGTGCAAGAATGTATAGAATCAGGAGCTCACGTTAATACTATGGATGAATATGGTGAGTCAATATTAATAGCAGCATCTTTAAAGGGATATTTAGAGATAGTAAAATATCTGGTAAAAAAAAGTGCCAATCTTGAAGCTAAAAGTAAAATTGGTAGAACAGCTTTTCTGTGGGCAGCAAATATTGGTAATATTGAAATAGTAAAACACCTAATTGAGAGTGGAGCTAATATTTATGCTATAGATGAAGATGGAGAAACTGCTTTAATTTTAGCAAAAGATAATGGACACATAGATATAGTAAAATATTTAGAAAGTAAGAATGCTAGTTAATTATTTCATATTTTTAGTATATAATATATTGAATAATTTAAGGACAAATTTATGACAGCAAGTGATAAAAAAAATTTACATGACAGAATAAGAAGCTGGTTTGTAATGATAGCTCTTTTTGCACTTGGTATGCTTAACCGAAATGGTACAATATTGCTTTTTGCTTTTATTTCTTTTTTAGCAATAAAAGAATATTTTTCTATTATAACAATAAGAAAAACAGATTTTATGATAGTAGGCGTTTTGTATTTTTTATTAATTCTACAATATTATATAGTTTATATAAAATGGTATAATTTATTTGTTATTTTTGTTCCAATATATATTTTTATAGGTATGAATGTTCTTCTAATTCTTACCCAAAACACAGAAGATTTCTTAAAAACTTGTGGTATCCTTTATCTTGGAGCTATGATTAATATATATTCAGTTAGCCATTTGGCATATTTGACTAATCTTGATTTCTCAGTTGATCCTAAGTTTATATTAATTTCGCTTGTATTTCTCACTCAAGTAAATGATGTGTATCAGTATATTTGTGGAAAAACATTTGGCAAAAGAGGCATTACAAAAATAAGTCCAAACAAAACATGGGAAGGATTTTTGGGTGGGGTCATTCTCACAACAATAACAACTATTTTAATAGGGAAATTTGCTCTTAACTTAAATCTTAATTATATTACATTAATTTTATTTGGAGTTTTAATAAGCACTTTTGGATTTTTAGGGGATGTGTTTATGTCTGCTATAAAAAGAGATTTAAAGATTAAAGATACAAGTCAGCTTATACCGGGTCATGGCGGAATACTCGACCGTATTGACAGTTTAATTTTTGTATCGCCTTTATTTTTTCATATAATAAGATATTTTTTTCACATGAAAGGAATATAAATTGCTAAGAAAAATTGTTCACTTCTTTTTAAAAATATATATACATTTTTATATAGGGACAAATGTTATAGGAGAAAAAGAAAGTTTTCCAAAAAGAGGCCCTGCTTTAATTGTAGCTAACCACAATAGCCACATGGATACTGCTGTAATTTTATCTTTATTTAGTTGCAAAGAAATTAAAAATATTCACACTGTGGGGGCTGCTGATTATTTTTTTAAGAATAAAATGCTTGCTTGGGTTTCAAGAAATGTACTTGGTTTAATTCCTTTAAATAGAGATAGAGTGTCAACAAGTATATTTGAGGAGGTTTACAAAGCTTTAGATGACGGAAGTATTGTTTTAATATTTCCTGAGGGTAGTCGAGGAGAGCCCGGTAAAATTGGGTCTATAAAAAAAGGTATTGCTAAAATTGCTGAGCATTATCAAAGTGTGCCAATATTTCCAATAAAACTGACAAGAACTGAAAATGTTTTACCTAAAGGACGACTTATTCCTTTACCGTTTATTATAAGTTTAGAATTAAAAAAAGAAATTTATTATACAACAAGTGAAGAGCTTCTTGAAAGTATAAGACAATCTTTTTTATAAATTTTTTTAAGAGGAAACTATGGATCAAAATATAGAAAATAAAAGAAGACCTATAAAGTCAAGAGACTCTAAGGTGGCAAAAAGTATTACAGCTTTTTTAATAAAAATTAATTCATCTCCAAATGGGATATCAGTTTTTAGTATTATTTTTGCTCTTTTAGGAATGACGGCTTTAATCAGCATGAGAAATGATATTACAATATTAAACACAGCACTTGCTATTATTGGTATTCAAGGGAGACTTCTCTGCAATTTATTTGATGGAATGGTTGCAGTTGACGGTGGGAAAACTAGTTTAGTTGGGGAAATTTATAATGAGTTACCCGACAGAATTTCTGACACCATACTCATTTTACCACTTGGCTACATTGTGATAGCTTATACTTATGCACTAGAACTTGCTTGGGGTGGAGCTTTTTTTGCACTGTTCACAGCATATATTAGAAACTTTGGTACTTCACTTGGGCTAACTACTTTTGAAGGAATTATGGCTAAACAAAAAAGAATGGCACTTATTACAGTTGCTTTAATTTTAAGCATTTGTTTTAGATACACAAATATAGAGATTCTTTATTATAAAAATATAATTTATATTATGCTTATTATATTAAATGTAGGTTGTATAATAACGATTATAACAAGGCTTTCTATTATAGTGAAGTATTTGAAATCACGAGAAATAAATAATAAATAATTGTTGAATACACTATATTTTATATTTTGATTGATTATTATATAATAGTTGTAAAATAAAGATATATTTATATAAGGAATTAGTAAATGGATAATAAAGAAAAAATAGCAGAGCTGAAGTCAGAAGGCGGTAAATATTTTTTAGCTGAAAAATATGCTGAAGCTATAGAATATTGTAATGAAGCAATAAAGCTAGACTCTAAAGATAGTGAA
>CAMRCO010000030.1 GCA_947040945.1 uncultured Spirochaetia bacterium | reverse complement strand
TATAACACAAAATAAAATACGTTTCATAATATAAATATCCTTAAAAGAAATTCTCACCACAATTATATCATTTATTATATTAAATTAAAATAGCTTTTTTTAAGCAAAAATTTTTATTAAATATATTATTTGCTTAATTAATTATTTATAGTTGTTCTTCTATTCCCATCACTTGATCATAATGTGTTTTACCAATAATCCTGAATATGCCATTATTTCCAAATGCCATACAATAGTTCATGAATATTTTTTTGTCAGTATTTAGAAAATCCATATTAGGCTCTTTTAGTAAATCATTAAAAAATTCATTATCTTCATTATCTTTAATATCTTTGAAAGGTACAAACTCAAGGGCTATATTAAACCCAAAACCAAATTTATTTAAAATGGCAACGGTATTAATGTCATTTATATTTCTTATATCTCTAAATTTTTGAGAGAGAATCGCCATATCTTTAATGACGTTTTCTCTAGTTGCATTTTTATCACCTTTACCATTACAAGCTAATAAACATAAAGCTAATAAATTTAATTCTTGAAATGTTATCTGAGACACTGCCTCAATAGCAGTATCATACATTCGTAAATCTCTAAAATCATCATTTACACTGTTTTCTACTCTTTCTTTAATAAGTTTTTTTATTATATCTTTTTTATCTTCATAGTTATAGCATTCTCCTATAGTTCTATAAACTTTGTTAAAAAATGGTCGTAGACTCTCTATTGTTTTAGGATTGTCTAAAGGTATTGTGTCTAATGTTTCTAAAATTAATTTTGTAATTTCTTCTTTATTCGCAGTGTTGTAAATTGTACAATTTTGATATATATCTTTGGCATTAGGGGCAACTATACTCGCAACTTTAGAATTAGTAATATTACCAAAAGTTATATTAAATGCATTTGATATATCGTAGTTAGTAATATTTTTAAGTTCGTCAATTTCTTTTAATTCTGCTATTAAGTCATCAATATTAGGATTTTTATTTTTAGAAAAGAAATTTTTAATTTTATCTCCTATAGTATTAATAACTATCTTCTCAACTGTTTTTTCTAATTTAATTCCTAAGTTACCTAAAAATCCAGTTGCCCAAGTAATTAAAGCTGGGTTATTACTACAACATTCTTGTAGTTGTTTTAATATATCATCCATTGCTACCCTCCTTATATCAGCATAAGCATTAAATTAATTATAGCACCCTACTTAATAAAAAATAGAGTGCTATATATATTTATAAAAAAAATTAAAAAAGTTTATGACAACATCGCTTTTACTTTGCTAACAACATTCTCAACTGTGAAGCCATATTTGTCAAATAATTCTTTGTAAGGTGCTGATGCTCCAAACTCGTCCATTGTAATAAAGTCGCCATCAATACCAACATACTTACCCCATGGCATGCTAACTCCCGCCTCTACTGCCAAACGATTTTTAACGGCACGAGGTAGCACGCTTTCTTTATATTCGCTCGACTGACTTTCAAATATGTCAAGGCATGGCATACTTACAACTCTAACCGAAATATTTTCTTTTTCTAGCACTTTTTTTGCGTCTACTATAAGGCTTAGCTCTGAACCTGACGCCATTAATATAATATCAATATTACTGTTATGCTCTTTCTCGATTATGTAGCCACCTTTTAAAGCCTCTTTGCCTGTGTTTAAGCTATTGTTTAACACTTGTCTTGAGAGTAAAATGCATGTAGGTGTTTCTTTAGACGTTACCGCACTATACCATGCAACTTTTGTTTCAGTCTCGTCAGCTGGTCTAAATACATTAATATTTGGGGTTGCTCTAAGCATTGCGGTTTGCTCAATAGGTTCATGTGTTGGGCCGTCTTCGCCAACTCCAATACTGTCATGTGTAAGTATCGATATAGTAGGCAATTTCATAAGAGCCGCAAGCCTAAGCATTGGCTTCATGTAGTCGACAAACACACAAAAAGTTGCCGCATAACATTTAAGACCACCATATAATGCAATACCATTTGTGATAGCAGTCATTCCAAGTTCTCTTACTCCAAAGTGAATATTTCGTCCAACTCTGGTGTCTTTACTGTAATATGATTCATTATTCATTTCTGACTTATTAGAAGGAGCAAGGTCAGCAGATCCTCCAATTAAGTTTACTTGTATATCTTTTATATAGTTAAGTTCTTTATTTGAATGTATTCGTGTGGCATTGTCACTCCCTCTTTCTGAAAGGTAGTCATCTAAGTTTATGCTTCCCATGAAGTCATTTTTATAATAGGCATCAAGTGTTTTAGCTAAACTTGAATGCTCAGCTTTATATTCTTCAAACATTGTAAGCCACTCTTTTTCTAAGTTAGCCCCTTTTTTAGCTAAACTTTTATAATGATCATATATTTCACTCGGAACTTCAAAAGGTGTTTCGCTTTGCCATTTTAATGTCTCTCTTAAAAGTTTAATATTCTTCTCACCAAGTGGCTCTCCATGAACACTTTGATGACCTGCTTTCCCGGGTACTCCATATCCTATTGTTGTTGTTATTTTAATAAATGATGGTCGCTTGTCTTTTTTTGCAGAGTCAATAGCTTTACCTATCTCCTCTAAACTTGTTCCGTCAGATACTGTTAGAACTTGAAAACCAAAAGCTTCCATTCGTTTAGAAACGTCTTCAGTAAATGCTAAATCAGTACTACCTTCAATTGTTATTGAGTTTGAATCATAAAGCACTATAAGCTTGCTTAAATCTAATGTGCCCGCCAATGAAAGAACCTCTGATGATATACCTTCCATTAAACACCCATCCCCACATAATGCATAAGTGTAGTGGTCAAAAATGTTATAATTGCCTTTGTTAAACTTCGCTGCCATATGTGTTTCAGCAATAGCTAGTCCAACAGCCATACCTAGTCCTGCACCAAGGGGGCCTGTTGTCGCTTCAACTCCTATAGTATGCCCATATTCAGGATGCCCAGGAGTTTTTGAGTTTAATTGTCTAAATGCTTTTAAGTCGTCTACACTTAAGTTTCCATATCCAAATAAATGAAGTAAAGAATAAAGAAGTGCGGAACCATGCCCTGCTGACAAAATAAACCTATCTCTATTTATCCAATTAGGATTTTGAGGATTATGCTTCATCTGATTTGCCCAAAGCTCATAAGCCATAGGCGCGGCACCTAAAGGTAGACCCGGATGTCCTGATTTTGCTTTTTCAACTGAGTCAGCTGATAATATTCTTAATGCGTTAACGGCTTGGTTTTCTATCATACTTTTATCCTTTTTTTTCTCTGTTTTCATTTTAATCGACACACCATATCAATATACATTTTAATAATAGATTGAGAAATGTCAAGCCCATTTCAGTAAACAGACATCTAAGTAAATCCAACAAATCCAACACTTTCAACGCTTATTCTTAATGTGTAGTTACTTTATATAATATTTATTGCTTGCTAAATATAATGACTTAGCATATTTTATGCTGCTCTATGAAGGACTGTTTGCTCAGAATAATTGCTACTTTTTTCAAATATCCTTTTTTGAATGCAATAAAACTCTTACCGATTTAATTGATCTTGAATTTTGCTATTCGTCTTAAGACCCAAACAAAAAGTGAAAAATAAAATACTCTAAATTATCAGTATAGCATATAACATTTTCTTCGTTACAATAGATTAAAACAATAACACTAGTATTATATAGAAAAAAGATAACTATTTAAAACGTCAAAATTAAATATAACACCTGTACCAAAATCATTTGATGGGAAAACTTTACCATCATCTATTTTTAATGGATTCATTGTGTACCTATCAATAGGGAAACTATGTATCTCAAGCCATCCACTATTAGAAACACCTGAAAGCAGATTAACATGTAATTCTTGCATCCCATGTGTTGAAACAGGCAAATTTTTTGCTTGGCACATTACAGCGACTTTAAGCCATCCTGTTATACCTCCTAAGTTAGACGCATCTGGCTGCGGATAATCAATATGTCCATATTTAAACATATTTTCAAACTCAAATATAGTATGTAAGTTTTCTCCACATGCAAGTGCAATAGAAGATTTTGATGCAACTTTTTTATATCCTTCTATGTCATCAGGACTTACAGGTTCTTCAAGCCAAAGTACATTATATTTTTCAAGTTCCCTACATGCTCTAATAGCGTTTTCGCTAGTCCATTTATAATTGGCATCAACCATGAATGTAGCTTCATTTCCTATAAGCTCTCTTACAGCTTTTACGCGGTTAATGTCTTCATCTAAACTATCTTTACCAAGCTTTATCTTAAATGCATTATGCCCTTGACTCATATAAAGCTTTATATTTTGTAAGAGTTTTTCTTTTGTAAAGTCTAAGTCTATTCCACCCGCATAAGCTCTTGCAAATCCTTTTCCACCACCAATCATTTTCCAAAGAGGCATTTTTGCAATTCTACATTTAATATCCCAAAGTGCTATATCAACAGCAGCAATAGCAAACGAGTCTATTCCTCCACGTCCTACATAATGAAGAAGTTTATACATTTCTACCCAAAGCTTTTCAATACATGCACTGTCTTGCCCTAAAAGAATAGGCTTCAAGTAAAGCTCTATCATATTACAAATAATAATACCACCCACACCACCTGTATATGTGTATCCATATCCAATATTACCATCTTCTGTTTTTATCTCTACCACGACTAATTCAAAATATACATGTTTGGCATGCATCGCATCCCCAAGAGGCTCATCTAATGGTATTTTATATAAACTACTAATTACATTTTCAATTTTATTCATTTATTTATTAATCTCCTCTACTTTTTTATTATTCAATTTATTATTTTTTTGAATTAAACTCATATTACTTAATAGAATGTTTAGGCTAACTCCATTTAAAATATTCTTATAATTTTCAATAGAATTTTCTAAATGTTCTGTGATTGATAATTTTATTTTTTCAATATTAGAAGAAATATAATAGTCTATAATTTTATTATGTTCTAAAATTGTATTCTGATAATATAAAGGTGAATATATAGTAAGAAATCTAACACGTTTTGTTTGCATTTTTATTCTATTGAATGCTTCGACAAGTCGTTTATTTCCAGCAATTTCTAAAAATATTAAATGTAAAGCATCATCTTTTTCAAAATTATCTATAATATTATTATTTAAAACACATTTTTCAAAATCTTTGCTTATTTTCTTAATCCGAATTATATCTTTTTTTATTAAACCACCATTTTGATATATTATATCAGCAGCCTTACATTCAATCGCCATACGCAGTTCATATATTTCTTTTATATCTATTATAGAAAGCTCTGAAACTATCAATTTCTTTGAATTTTTCAAATGACCTACCAAACCATCTTGCTCAAGTTTTACTAAAGCTTCTCTAATAGGAGTTCTACTCATTTCAATTTCTTGTGATAATATATAATCTGAAATAATAGCCCCCGGTATTATTTCAAAGCTCAATATTTTATTTTTTATAATCTCATATGCTTCATATGACAAACCAGTATTTGTACTCATTCATTAGCCTTCAAGTTATTTAATTTATATATAATATACCACATTAATACCCATTTCAATAATTTCAAGTTTATTCTATTAATAAAAAAATTGTAAATTAGGATATATTGAAACAAGGTATGTATATAATATTATAATAAAAATTGTTGAAATTGACACTAAAACATATGGAATTATTGCTTTTGAAATTTTTTCAATAGCAACACCTGAAACTCCTGAAAGAACAAATAAAACCATTCCAACAGGTGGAGTAACAAGACCAACCAAAAGATTAAGCACCATAATAATTCCAAATAAAACAAGGTCTATTCCAAGTTCTTTTACAAATGGTAATAACACTGGTGTCATAATTACAATAGCTGGAGTTATATCCATAAAAAAGCCAATAAACAATAAGATAATACTTATAACCACTAATGCCATAAGTGGGTTATCTATATATGTTAATAAATACGAGGCTACTGTTTGCGGAATCTCTGAATATGTTAGAATCCATGAAAAAAGTGTTGCTGAAGCGATTATGAATAAAACACCTACTACTACATTTAATGTGCTTTTTACTGATTCAAGCAATACTTTCAAATTTATATTTTTATAAAAAAATCCTAAACATACTCCATAAACAACAGCTACAATAGCCGCCTCTGTTGGAGTAAATATTCCCATCATAATACCTACACGTATAATTACTGGAAGTAAAAGAGCAAAAAATGCCCACTTAAAACAATATAGAGTTTCTTTTGCTGTTGCTTTTCTTCTAATGGGATAATTCTTTTTTTTAGAAATAAAATAATTTAATATCATCATAGATATAGCTAGCATTAAACCAGGAATAACTCCAGCATTAAATAAACTCCCCACAGAAACAGAAGCTGTAACACCAAATATAACTAATGGAACACTCGGTGGAATAACAGGACCTATTAACGATGAAGCACCCGTGACAGCCAAAGAAAAGTCTTCATCATATCCTCCTTTCTTCATAGCTTCAAGCTCTATTGCTCCCAGTCCTCCAGTATCAGCTATAGCACTACCACTCATACCTGAAAATATAACACTTGCTAAAACATTAGCATGAGCAATCCCACCTGTAAAGTGTCCAACCAAATGTTCTGCAAATGAGAATATACGCTTAGTTACTCCACCAAGATTCATAATATTTCCAGCTAGAACAAAAAATGATACAGCCAAAAGAGGGAATGAATCTACACCTGCAGCAAGTCTTTGAGCAATAAGTTCAAGTGGAAGATCATAAACCAACATATATATCACTGAACTTATAAACATACTAATTGATATAGGGCTACCTAAAATAATAAATAAAAAAAACACCCCAAATAATAAAATCATTATTTTCTCCTCATAGTAAATTGTTCTTTTGTCAGTTTTATAATGTCAGCTACACTATATATGATGTAGATAGTAGCTCCTATTGGAATAACTGAATATACTAATCTCATAGGAATGTTCATTGCTGTGGATAATACATTTTGGTATACTATAAAGTTTATTGATGAACTTATTAAAACAATAAAAACAAATAAAGAGCTTATATTACAAACCATTTCAAATATGTACTTAATTATTTCGGGCATTTTATTTTTTACAAGTGACATTGAAATATGAGAGCCTTTTCTAACTCCATAACCTATGCCTAAAAATGTAATCCAAATTTGAAGATACCTAGCAAGTTCCTCTACCCAAGATAATGGACTTGAGAAAAAAAATCTCATAAGTATTTGTAAAAACAAAATAACTCCCATAACAGTTAAACACAATACTATAATATACTCTTCAATTTTTTGTAGAAAATTTATTATTTTAGTCATAAACTTATATCCTCAATATAAAGTTACTTAACAGATTTAATAGACTGCACTAATTCTTGGTCAAACTCATCATACACACTTTTTGTTGCTTCTCTAAACTCTGATTTATCAACATCTTCTATATAAGTCATTCCAAGGTCTTTAAGTTCAAGCAAAAATCTATCCTCTTCAGCAGAAGCCTTAGCATTAATCCATTCAGCTGTTTCTAAAGCAGCTTCAATAATAATATTTTTAGCTTCCTCAGGCATGTCTTTAAAAGTTTTTGTGTTCATGTATAATGCATTTGCTCCCATAATATGCTCTGTACGAATTAAGTATGTTTGCACTTCATTAAATTTATTTGCATGTATAGTTGCAAGAGGATTCTCTTGTCCATCAATTACCCCTTGTTGTAGGGAAAGAAAAACATCACTAAATGCCATTGGAGTAGGCACAGACCCCATAGCTTTTAATGTATCAATATATAATTTCTGGTCAGGAACACGAATATTAAGCCCTTTCATCGTGGCAAAATTAGTAACAATATTTTTTCCTGTAGTAAGATATCTTGCACCATAGTAAAAAGGTGCTAAAAGTTTTACCCCCATATAATTTGGCATTTCATCAAAAATTCGGGTTACAGAATCACTCTTTAATATCCTAATTAAATGTTCTCTATCATTTGCTAAAAAAGGTGCATCTATAATTGAAATAGCCTCATACTTTTTACCAGGTTCTCCAAAACCAAGCATAGCAAAATCAAGTGAACCTATTTCAACAGAGTCAAAAAGTTCTTTCTCATTTCCTAATTGTGATGCGGGAAATATAGAAATAGTTATATTTCCACCTGATTTTTCAGCAACAAGTCTTACAAATTCTTCAGCACCAATTCCATTAGGGTGTGTTGTAGGCATAATATGACCTAATTTTAGTTTTGCTTTATAAACACTTGAATCTGATGTTTTATTAATATTATCATCTTTACATGACAATGCTAATAAACCCAAAATAAATATCATCATAATATTATTCAAATAAACATGCTTTTTCATAACTTAATACCGCCTTGAAAAAATTGTATTCATTTTTGTATACAATTTTAAGTATATTCATAAACTTCTGTTAGTCAATAAATTAGTTAAAAAAATATTATAATTAATAAATTTTTATTAAACTTTACAAAATACAACTTTCATATTAATATAAAAAATGATCGAAAAATTAATAATAAGGATTTTTTATGTTAATAGGTGGTATAGAAGCTGGTGGAACAAAATTTGTTTATGGAGTCGCTAATGAAAATGGAGACATTCTTGAAAGACTCATCTGCCCCACAGAAAAACCAGAAATTACATTAAAAACAGTTTACGATTATTTTGCATCCAAAAATATATCTTCATTAGGAATAGGCTCGTTTGGACCTATCGACTTAAATAAATTGTCAGATACTTATGGCTACATCACAACAACTCCTAAACCATATTGGCAAAACACTAATTTAGTTGGTGCTTTTAGTAAACTCAATATACCAATTGCATTCGACACAGATGTAAACGGAGCGGCTTTGGCTGAAAGTATTTGGGGAGCAAGTGCTGGTCTTAAAAATAGCGTTTACATAACTGTAGGAACAGGTATTGGTGGGGGGATTATTTCAGAGGGAAATATTGTTCATGGAATGCTACATCCTGAAATTGGGCACATGCTTATAAGAATACATGCTGAAGACGACTTTGAGGGAGTATGCCCTTTTCATAAAGACTGTCTTGAAGGCATGGCATCAGGTCCTTCATTTAACAAAAGATGGTCATTGAGAGGTGAGAACCAAGAGCTACCAGAAAATCACAAAGCTTGGGATTTTGAAGCCTATTATTTAGCACAAGCTTTAGTTAATATTATTCTAACTTTAATGCCTGAAAAAATAATTTTGGGTGGTGGAATTATGAATGAAAAACATCTTTTCCCTAAAATACGAGCATGTGTTGTGAGTCTACTTTCAGGGTACTTAAACTCAGAGTATATCTTAAATGAAATCGATTCATATATTGTAGAACCAAAATTAGGGAATAATGCAGGACTACTTGGGGCTATCTCTTTAGGCAAAAATATTTTATAAAATTATTTATTTATGATTATTAATAAAATTATGTATATCTGTTATATATTTATCTTTAGCGTCTAGAAATATAGCATGTGCTTAGTTGTCATACACTATTAAAGGAAAGTTTTTAGCATTTTTTCCTTCTTTAATAATGTCATGCCACTCTATAGTATTTTTAAGAAAAGCTATTTTATTTTATTTTCCTGCCATAATTAAAGTTGGCACTGTGATTGTTCTAATATTAGGCTCATTATCTCTGATTAAAGAAGCATTTTCTATTTGTAAGTAGGTACGAATTACATTCTGATTGTCATAATAACTGTAGAACTCAAAAGGCGACTCGAAAACCATTTTCAGTGCTAACTCAGCCACAACTTCATCACGCCTCTCTTTTTGTATAACCATTCCGCCAGCATCATCTACATCTTCACCTATAAAAACTCCATTTCTTTCATTATACCAAGCAAGAGTTTTTTCCATTTTTTTACATCATTTCCGCTAGAAATTTCTTGATTCGCATAATCACTAACAAAAGTAACTCCATTTGTAATAGTCTGCTGAACATCGAATACTGCATTTAAGTTAATGAAACCATCAATTTTATTTTGTCTTTTAGCAGACAAACTTGTGTCCCCATCAGCTATTAAATAGTGAGCAGATAAAAAACCTCCCCAACTATGTCCTAGTAAAAATATATTTTGAGGCTCATAACGATTTTGTATAATATTAATAACACCATCTACATGCCTAGCAAATTCATTAAGTGTAAACCTGATGCCCCGGGACCACCATGAACCCAAATAATATAGGTATCAGCATCTTTATTCCCCCTAACATATATAGGGTGATAAGAGCTACCACTTTTCATATATAAAATTTCATCTTCTGGAGCTATACATGTGTATAATGGCAGTATCGTTAGTATTATTAAAAATATTTTTAATAGCATTGTTTGTAATACTTTTTATTTTTTATTTTAAGTCCGACAATTTTACGTTAACACCTAATTGAAGCATCAGATGATTATTAATTCTTAAATTATTTTGAGCAATACCATTCCAGCCCATTGAAAAATATAATCTTAAAGGAGCTTTATATTTTATTTCAAAATCATACCCTATGTCCCATTGTGCTGTCGCTATCATTCTAGTAAACCCCGGGTCTTTTATTTGATAGCCTTCCATATTGTATACAGGTACAGTTTTCCACTGTGTATTAACTCCCACCCCCATAGCGAGGCTTGTATAAAACCCATGTTCTAAATCAAGAAAGCGATATGAAATAGTTGGAAACAGAGATAAAGCAACATAATTATATGGAAGATAAAAATTATTTTAGAACATAATATCTTGAAGTATTTTATCTTGTATTATATCGTCTATGACTTTTTGTGAAATTTGTGTGATGTCAAGAAATGTTACAGCATAGCCTTTTGGGTAGTCTTTTCTTTGTAATCCATCATTTGTCCAAACAACTTTCGCTTTAGTAAATAATTTAAAATTCTTGAACGATATTGTAAGATCAACTGATTCATCTTTTTGAGGAACATTATCACTATCCTCAATGTAAGCTCCATTACCACTAATAGATAAAACATTAGTCTCAAATATATTTATACCACTATCAGTATTAAAAGTAACTCTAGCATGTAAAGGCCAGTCTACTCTAGAATATTTTCTTTTTGGAGAATCTGAATCAACAATTAATGAACTTATACACTTAATTATCTCGCTAGGCCCAGCAATACTAGTAATGCTCACACCTTCATATTTATTTATAATCGCACCATATCTTGATTCTATAAGATCGCTTGATTCAATAAATATAATTTTTATGAATGGATTAATTGAGCGGATTTTTTCTAGAAAAGTTATCATAACACGTATATCATCTAAAAGAAGCCTTACAAGGCAAAAACTCACACTAGAACTATTTGCTAACACAAAATGCAAAGAAGACTTAGTATCTTCAAACATAATTAAATCAAAATGAGCTTCGACATGTTTTTTATATTTACTTTTTAGCCTAGTATTATCTTCTATTAGAATACCAGAATATCGTTTATTTTCCATGGGATATCCTCTTATATTTATATCTAAAATAAAACAAAACCGTTTGGTTATTATAACATATTATTTTACCTAAATCAATATTTTTTATAAAAAAACTCAATAATATTTTACACTATGGAGTTTTTTTAAATTATTAGATATAATAATAAAATATAATAAGGAGTAATTCAAATGGCAAAAGATTCTAGTTTTGATATAGTATCAGAAGTTGATATGCAAGTTATAGATGACTGTGTTAATCTAACAGTTAAAGAAATAAATAATCGATTTGACTTGAAAGGACAAGCAATAGAAGTCGAATTTAATAGAGCAGAATCTACCATCACAATTACAGCTAATGCTGATTTTGTTATAGGACAGGTTAAAGAAATTTTATTTCAAAGACTTATAAAAAGAAACTTAAGTAAAAAGTCAATAAGAGAGAAAAAGAAAGAAAAAGCGTCTGGAGATTCTGTACGTGAAATTAATGAAATTATAAATGGCATTGATAAAGAATTAGCTAAAGATATTGTTAAAGATATTAAAGAGATGAAACTTAAAGTGCAAGCAAGTATTCAAGAAGACCAAGTACGTGTCTCAGGAGCGAAAAGAGATGACTTACAAGAAGTTATTAATATGCTTAAGGAAAAAGATTACCCTATTCCACTGCAATTTATAAATTATAGATAATTAACTTAAAAGCCTTAGTACTCCTGTTACTTTACCTACAATTCTGACATTCTCAGCTATTATAGGAGCATAGTTTTTATTTTCAGCAACTAATTTTATATGTTTTTCTTCTTTAAAAATACGCTTTACTGTAATCTCTTCACCATTATTTGTTTCTATAATAGCGACAACTATGTCTCCATTATTAGCATCATTAACAGGTTTCACAAGTACAAAGTCATTATCTTCTATATGAGCGTCTATCATCGAGTCTCCACTAACTCGCATTAAAAAACTATTCTCATCTTTAACAATAGATTTAGAAAACACAAAAGTGTCCTCTACTCCATCGTCTAAAGCTATCATATTATATCCGGCTTTTACTTCACATTCAAGAAGTGGTATAGTAACAGTATCACTCACTTTCGGTTTCGCACCTATAATTACAATACCACGAGCTAATTTACCTTTCTTTTTAATAAACCCTTTTTTCTCGAGAGCTGAAAGGTGCATAGTTACAGCTGTTGGAGAGGCAAAATTAAACTCAGTCATAATCTCTTTTACTGTTGGCGGATAACCATTTTCATCTGTAAAACACACTAAAAAATCAAGAATGTTTTTTTGTTTGTCAGTTAATCCATTCATAATATTTCTCCTTATACACATATATAATTATACTATATAATTATACTATATAAATATACAAAGTCAATATATACAGTTATTTTTATTTACTTCATTATGAATATTTTACCATATAAAAAATATTCATAATGAAATTTATTGACAAAACAAATTTAATGCACTATACTAAACATGAAATGTTGTGTCTATCACAAAAATACTATGGAGTGTGATTTATGAATATTAGAATATTAAAAAACAAACTTTTTTTACTCTCGATTGGTTTATTGTTAATTTCATGTGGAAATAAAAGCGATTCAGCAGAAGCAGGTACTAAACTAAAAATAGTTGCCGCACATAATCAAACAAACATCGAAAGTCCTTACCAAGTTGGTATTATGAAGTTTAAAGAAGTTGCTGAGAAAGAAGGAAGTATTGAAGTTGAAGTTCATGCAGGAACTATTGGCACTAATGAAGATGAGCTTGTAGAAAAACTTATACTTGGAGCAGTTGATGTTATAGTCGTCTCTCCCGGATTTATGACTAAAACTGGAGTTAAGGAAATAGATATATTTGCTCTGCCATACTTATTTGAAAATTATGAACATTGGAATAGCGTTGTTGATAGCGAAATTGGTCAAGAGTTTTCTGACCTTATATATGAAAAATCAAATGGTGAGTTTCAAATAATTGATTATTGGTCTGCTGGGGTAAGACATTATTATGGAGCATCTCCTGTTAATTCAGTTGATGACATAAAAGGTTCAAAATATAGAACTCAAACATCAGGAACTGTTGCTGACTACTGGACTAAAGTTGGTGCTATACCAACAAGTGTTGCTTGGGCTGAACTTTATCAGGCATTACAGCAAGGTGTTGTAGATTCTGCTGAAAATGCATACCCATACTTCATACCAATGGATCATCATAAAACTGAAAATGGTAAATATATATCAGAAACAGGACATGATTATACAACTAGACTTATGCTTGTTAATGGCAAAAAATTTGCTAAATACACAGATTCTCAAAAAAAAGCAATACTTGATGCTGCAAAAGCATCTGCTATAGCAGAACGTACTGCTGTAATAGAAGATGAAGTTAAATATAAAGAAATTGCGATAAAAGACGGTGCTATTGTAAATGAATTAGACAGACAGCCTTTTATTGAACTTGCTATTCCACTTCAAGACGAATTTGCTAAAAGCATCAGTGCTGAGGCAATGCTTGAAAAAATAAGAAGTAAAGCTAATTAGCCCTAAGTTTAAGGATTAAATTAAATGAAACATCTAAATTATTTGACGGATATTATTAAAAAGATTCAAATTGCTTTAGGTGTTTCACTTTTAATAACTTTTCTTGTTTCTGTATTCATACAAATTATCGCAAGATACATGCGTTTATCTATCTTATGGACAGAAGAGCTTGCCACATATTCATTTGCGTTTGCTGTTTTTATGGGGGCTTCCGTTATGGTAAAAGAAAACGGACATTTTGCATTCTCATATATGATTAATAAACTAGATGGCAATAAAAAAAAATATCTCCAAATACTTATTTATTTAATTATGCTTGCCTTTGTGTTAGCATGTGGAGTATATGGAACTATTATAACAAAAACATTTTGGAATTATAATTGGACTACACTACCAAATCTTAAAATGGGTTATGTATGGCTATCGCTTCCAATAAGTATGTTCACTATGTCTTTATATCTTATAGAGCATATATTAAGCACAATTTTTCAAAGAAAACTAAAGTAAGAAAGCTTAAAGGAGACCGTTGTGATAGGTATAATTTTAATAATACTTTTTATATTTTTTATATTTATAGGTGTTCCAATTGCATATAGTATCGGTACTGTGGCACTTATTGGAATTATGAGCATACCAAATATATCAAATGTAACTGTACCTATGAAAATGTTTTATGGACTAAACTCATTTGTACTTCTTGCTGTCCCTCTTTTTATACTTTCTGCTAACCTTATGAATAGTGGTAATATTTCAAAAAAACTAATCGACTTATCAGTAGCATTAATGGGTTCACTTAAAGGTGGGCTTGCTTATGCAAATGTACTTGTTTCTATGATATTCGCTGGTGTTTCAGGCTCATCAACCGCTGACACTGCAGGAGTTGGTAAAATACTTATACCAAGAATGCTTGAGGACGGATATGACAAAGAAAACTCAGTAGGTATAACTGCCGCATCATCAACAATAGGGAGCATAATTCCACCAAGTATTATTATGGTTATATTTGGAGGCATAACAAATACCCCAATATCCGATTTGTTTTTAGCAGGAATAGTACCCGGAGTTCTTATAGGACTTGGTATGATGGGGGTTATTTGGTTTAATGCAAAAAAAAGAAATTATCCTTCATATAATTCTGAAGGTAAAAAGAATCTATTTAAACTATTTGTAGAGGCAATACCTGCTCTTCTTACCCCAATAATAATTATAGGGGGCATTGTAACAGGATGGTACACAGCAACTGAAGCTGCTGCATTCGCTGCTCTATACTCGTTTTTCGTTGGTATGTTTATATATAAAGCCATAAAACTGTCAGATATTCCCAATATACTTGTAGACACATTAAAATTAAGTTCTTTATCACTTTTCGCATTAGCAACATCAAGTGCTTTAGGTGAGCTACTAGGCTACTATAATGTTAATGCCATTCTACAAACTTTTTTTATGAATAACTTTACATCTCAAATACTTTTTATGCTTATAATTGTTTTATTCTTTTTATTTATTGGAACTTTTATGGACGCAATTCCTGCAATGATACTTTTTGTACCAATAATGATGCCAACAGTAGCAGCAATTGGTATACCTAATGTGGTTTTTGGAATAGTTATTGTAATTACATTAGCTACAGGTCTTGTAACCCCACCCTATGGGCTCTGCTTGCTTATAGCGTCTTCAATAGGAGATTTATCTATAGAAAAATCATTTAAGGGTGTTATGCCCTATATTGGTGTTATAATGGTTGTACTTCTTTTGATAATAGTTTATCCTCCAATTGCACTGTTCATTATAGATTTTTTTAAGTAATATAGTATTTTACTTATACTTTTTTACAAGTAACTTAAATTAAAAAATTGTAAATATAATTAGTTTCCATAACCTCAACTCCAATTTGATGTTCACGCATAAGTTTTGCAAGCTTATATCCGTGTATTAAAATTATTTTTACATCTTTATTTTCACTGACAACATCCTTAGCCTGCTTTGTAAAATCTGTAGTTGTGATAAAAATACCTCTATTCATACCACCCACATTTCTGAGTCCATGAGCAAACTTTGTAATCTCATCATCTCTAATATTACCTGAACTATAGCACTTACACTGAACTCCAATTCGGTCAAAACCAAATTTATCCATAGTAAGTATGCCGTCAATTCCTCTGTCGCCTGCACCACCAGTTCTTTCTATGTCACCATATTCCATTTTTTTAAGTAACTCTAAACATATTTCTTCAAATTTAGTGCCTTTATCCACACTACTCTCACCCATAGATTTTAATTTGTTTAATATTTCAAGTTCAATGCTTTCATAATATTCTTCAGTACTTATTTTTATGCTACCAGTTTCCTCACTGATTTCTGTATCCTCTATTTCATTGTCTGTTTTTTTAGATTTTCTATTTTGTAAATATGGCGTTTTATCCTTCATAGTCTTGAAATTGAAGTCTGGATTCTCTTCCAAAAATTTCTTTCCAAAATCAGTAATTTGATAAATTCCACGAGAAACATTCTCTATGAGTTCAGCTTGCTTCAAATAACACAAAGACCAGTCTACCCTGTCCTTAAACTTAGAATACCCATTTGATTCTTTTACCAAACTCAAATCCTCTTCGCTCGGTTTAAGAATATTCTTCATCCCTTCATGTATAATATCTTTATGCACGGGCTCTGTTTGCTCATTTAAGAAGTTCAAAACATACGGGTCATGTTCTCTCTTTTTTAATAATGCCATAAAAAACCTCCAATATTTTATGTTAGAAACATTATATAGTAGTTATAAATTTTTTAATACTTAATCTAATTTATACTATAACTAATACGTTTATCAACAGCAACTTTTTTTTCATACAACATAAAAATATGTAGCATTTATACCTTGATATTTTTTTAAGTTAATCTATACTATTGTAGTTTGTAATTATAAATTTTTTGGGGAGGATTTTTATGAAAAAGTTAGTTTTAGTTATGACTATCATTTCTTTTGTTTTTATTGCTTGTGGCGAAAAAACAGAAGAAGTAGCAGACCAAAGTAAAGTAGGAGTTGCTCTTTACAAATTTGATGATACTTTCATCTCTACTGTTAGAGCTGCTATCGAAAAACAAAATGATGACAATGGTAAAATGGCAGCATTAAACTTTGCTGATGGACAAGGACAACAAGCTACGCAAAATGATTCTATCGATACATTTATTGCTCAAGGCTACAATGCATTATCAGTTAATATGGTTGACAGAACTTCTGCTCCTGTAATAATTGAAAAAGCTAAGGCAGCTGGAATACCTATTGTATTTTTCAATCGTGAGCCTGTAGAAGCAGATATGAAATCTTGGGACAAAATCTACTATGTAGGTGCTAAAGCTGAAGAGTCAGGACGCATTCAAGGTGAGGCTGCAGCTAAATATTTCAAAGAAAACCCAACAGCTGACAGAAATGGCGACGGAATTATGCAGTATGTTATGCTTACAGGTGAACCTGGACACCAAGATGCATTACTTCGCACAGAATACTCTACAAATGCTGTTATTGCTGCTGGTATTAAAATAGAAGAATTAGCTCAAGACACTGGAATGTGGCAGAGAGTAAATGGTCAAGAAAAAATGGATGCTTGGCTAGCTGTTCACGGTGATAAAATTGAAGTTGTTTTCGCTAATAATGACGACATGGCTTTAGGTGCTATCGAAGCATTACGTGCTCAGGGTTATTTTGGTGAAGGTGGAAAGTATATACCTGTTATCGGTGTTGATGCTACAGCTCCTGCTATAGACTCAATTGCAAACGGGCTACTATATGCTACAGTATTAAATGACTCTAAAGGACAAGGAAAAGCAATATATGACATTACTATGGCTTTAGCTAAAAATGAAGACCCAAAAACTCTTCCTTATACTTTTGACAATGGTCAATATGTTTGGATTGATTATGTTCCTGTAACAGCTGAAAATTATGAGGACTTCAAATAGAAGTTTTAATATAATTTAATTTTGAACTTAAAAGAGCCTTATGAGATTTATTTCACGAGGCTCTTATTTTTTTAAACTAGTGTTTTCACATTATTATTAAATTATTTACTCTACATTATTGTCTTATAGAAAATATATGATACAATGAAATCTAAGTTAGATTTAAATTAAATATGGAGTATCTTATGAAAGTTTTGGTTATAAACTCTGGAAGTTCCAGTATTAAGTATCAAGTATTTGCTATGCCAGAAGAAAAAGTCATATCAAAAGGTTTACTTGAAAGAATTGGAGAATCTGAAAGCAATTTGAAACACACAGGAAACGACAAGACAAAAGAAGTAAAGAAACCTGTTAAAGATCATGCTGAGGGTATGACTTTAATATTCTCAATGCTAACAGACAATGAATATGGTGTTATTAAAGATGTTAGTGAGATTAAAGCAGTTGGACATAGAATTGTTCATGGTGGTTCTTTCACAAAATCTACTTTAATTGATAATGATGTAATTAAAGCAATAGAAGAATACTCAGATTTAAGCCCTTTACATAATCCTCCAAACTTAGTAGGAATAAAAGCATGTCAAGAAATATTAAAAGACGCTAAAATGGTTGCTTGTTTCGACACAGGTTTTCACCAAACAATGCCAGAACACTCATATCTATATGCTTTACCTTATGAGTATTATGAGAAATATAAAGTACGTCGTTATGGATTTCATGGGACATCACATAAATATGTTTATGCAGAAGCTCTTAAAATGCTAAAAAAAGACTCAGCTAATATTATAACTTGCCACTTAGGTAATGGAGCAAGTGTTACTGCTATTAAAAATGGAGAATCAATTGACACAAGCATGGGACTTACTCCTCTTGAGGGGCTTATTATGGGAACAAGGTCAGGCGATATGGATCCTGCGATTGTTACATACTTAATGGACAAAACTGGATCAAGCACTAAAGAGATGAATAACATCTTAAACAAGAAAAGTGGACTTATTGGAATATCAGAAATTAGCAATGACATGAGAAACTTAATTGCTGAAGCGGATAAGGGAAACAAAAGAGCAAGTCTTGCTATAAAAATGTTCTGCTACAGAATTAAAAAATATGTAGGTTCATATATGGCAGCTTTAGGAACTGTAGATGCTATCATATTTACAGGTGGAATAGGTGAAAATAATGCTTATATACGCTCTAGTGTATTAGAAAATATGGAGTTCTTTGGAATCAAAGTTGACCATGAAAAAAACAAAGTAGCAAGAGATGCAGCATCGTTTTCACATGCTGACAGTAAAATAGAGTTGCTTGTTATCTCAACAGATGAAGAGAAAGCAATAGCAATTGACACATACAATATTGTAAAGTAAATAATATTAAAAATAGTTAGATACTGAAAACAGAAAGAATAATAAAATAAAATGTTATTCTTTCTGTTTTTTTTATAAGGCTTATTTTAATTAAAATTCTAGTATTTTCTAGCCAATACCACCATAAAATATACCTAGTATATACACAATAAGAGCAACCCCACAAAAAACATATTTTGTCATTGGTTTAAACCATTTGCCAATTTCTTTTTTTCTACCTAATTGTGATTGCTCTCTTGCAAACTCGGAACCACATATCCAAAACATTGTAATACCTGCAAGTGTTGCTCCAAGTGGAATTATATAAATAGAAACAATGTCCATCCAAGGACTTAGTAAATCTCCTTCTAAAAATACACCAACTGCAAAAGCAATCACTCCAACTATCACAATTGATTTAACTCTTGAATAACCTAATCGTTGCTCTAATGCTTCAACTGGCGTTTCAAATAAGTTCATTAATGATGTAACTCCAGCAAAAAGTACAGCAAGAAAAAATATAATTGCTATAATATTACCTGCTGGCATATTACGAAAAACTTCAGGTAATGTAACAAACATTAAACCAGGTCCAGCTCCCGGTTCTAATCCAAACGCAAAAACTGCAGGAATAACAACTACAGCTGAAAGTATAGCAGCAAGTGTGTCAAAAAAAGCAATATTTTTAGCAGAATCAACTATATCTTCTTCTTTACTTAAATATGACCCATAAACCACTGTACCTGACCCTGCAAGTGAAAGCGAAAAAAACGCTTGCCCCATTGCATATACCCATGTTTTTGGGTTTAGAAGAGCTTTCCAATCAGGATTAAACAAATAGTTATAACCTGATGATGATCCTGGGAGCATAAAAACTCTTATTGCAATAATAATAAACAGTAAAAAGAATGCGGGCATCATAAATTTATTAATTTTTTCAATTCCTTTAGAAACACCAAAAGCCATTATAACAAAAACAATTATAAGTGCCCCTATATGCCAAGGAATGCTACCGAAGTTAGACGCAAATGAGGCAAAATAAGCTCCAGCACTTTCTGCTGCTATCATATCACCTGAAATAGAGCCATAAAGATATCTTAATATCCATCCAACTACAACTGAATAGCCTATTGCAATTGCTAATGAACCAATAACAGGAATAAGTCCAATTACAGTACCACATTTAAATCCACGGTTTTTAAATGCCTTCTTAAAAGCGCCTAGAGGACCTGTCCCCATAGCACGTCCAAATGACATTTCCCCAATAACACCTGTATATCCAATAAGTATTATAAAAATAAAATAAGGAATTAGAAATGCAGCCCCTCCAAATTGCCCAATACGATAAGGAAACATCCATATATTAGCCATACCTACTGCAGATCCGACACAAGCGAGAATAAACCCCCATCTTGTTCCAAATGAATCTCTTTCTTTAGTATTTTTTTGTGTATTTGACATAATGCTTCTCCATTAAAAATCATTATAAATATTCATTAATAAAATATTTAATCTACTAGATACATAATCAATATAACTTCAAAAAAATTATACTGATTAACAGTATACCTTTATACTTAATGTTGTCAATTACTTTATATAGAATAATGAAACTTTATTTCATCATCAAAATTATCACAAATAATATTCCCTCGTCTTTTAGATATTTCAATATCAGAGCAAAATATAAACTCATTATCTTGGACTTCCTCTGAAACAATAGTTCCATCACTATCAATAATTAAACTATTGCCTAAAAAACTAGCATCAATATATTTATCTTTTTCATACCCTACTCTATTGCATAAAATCATAGGCGTAATGTTTTCAATTGCTCTCACCTTTGCTATACTTAATGTAGTAGTACCACCAAAATTTGAAGGAACACAAAGAATATTTGCCCCTTTAAGAACTTGCTCTCTTGAGACTTCAGGAAACCATAAATCAAAACATATTTGCACACCTATTTTGATATTCCCTAAGTCAAATATTTCATTATGGTGTCCTCTATCAAAAATATTTTTCTCATAATCACTAAGATGTATTTTTCTATACTTACCAATATATTTTCCAGAATGAACAATTAAAGCAGTATTATATAAAGTATCATTTTCTATTTCTCCAATACCTGCAACTATAGTAATGCCTCTATCTTTGCTTAAACTAAGAAGTAATTTTGTAGTTTCCCCATTTGGTATATTTTCAGCCAAACATTTAAGGCTATCTTTAGAATTAAAAATATATCCTGTATTACAGAGTTCTGGAAGTACAAGTAAATCAGCATTTGTATTTTTTATAATAGTGCTAATTTTTTCTAGGTTTTTTATCTTATCTTTATGAAAAATATTATATTGAGCAAAACCTAAACGCATTATATTTAATTTAAAGTATTAGTATTCGCACTAGTATTAGTTTGAGCAGAATTTGTTTGTTG
>CAMRCO010000029.1 GCA_947040945.1 uncultured Spirochaetia bacterium | reverse complement strand
AGAAGCTGGTGCCACATATTAAGTAAGTTTGCTGTTTGAGTAGCAATATTAGGCTATAAATTAATGAGGTAGTTTATGAAGAAAATATTTTTAATAATAATGTCAATTTGCTTATTTAGTTTCTCACTTACAGCACAAGGAGAAACACTTGATGACTTGTTAGAAAAACATAAAGGTGAAGACGGAATCTCTAACATAAAAGCTTTATTAGCTCAAGGGATTAATGCCAAAAATGATATTGGCGAGACAGCTTTAATATTTGCATCTTGGCTTGGGCATACTGAAATTGTAAAGATACTTATAGCAGAGAGGGCGGATGTTAATGCCAATGATAATTACGGCTACACTGCTTTAATGCATGTATCTATTAATGGGAAGACTGAAGTTGTGAAAATGTTGATAGCGGCGGGGGCTAATCTTAATGCAAAAATTGATTACGGCAATACGGCTTTAATGAGTGCATCTTATTATGGGCATACTGAAATTGTGAAAGTTTTAATTGCAGCGGGGGCGGATGTTAATGCCACAAATAATGGCGGCGACACAGCTTTAATTTGGGCATCTAATAATGGGCATACTGAAATAGTAAAACTGCTTAAGGCGGCAGGTGCGAAATAGTAAGTTTTAGTTAATAAAAATACTATGTATAGAATTAAAATCTGTATGTAGTATTTTTTTGTGTTTAATATTGCTACTATAGATAGTAATAAACAACTAAAAGCTAGCTAATAAATGCCTGTAAATGTGTTGGATTTGTTGCTTTCCCTACGGGACACTGGAAGTGCAGCATGCCACTTCTAGTGTACAGAGTAAAGGCGGGATTTAGTGTACTAGAAGCAAGAATGAGACTTTCTACATGCTTTGACAAATATTGAAATACTCTATATAATTGTCTAATACACTCTTGTTCAAGGACTATTTATGTATAACTTTGATAAAATTATAGACAGAAAAGATTCACTTGCTGTTAGGTGGCACAATACGGATGATGATACTATATCTCTACTTATTGCTGATATGGATTTTGTAGCACCTAAAGAGGTTTTTGAGGCTATAAGACAGAGGCTTAATCATGAGATTTTAGGATACTCTGTAATGGATGATGAGTTTTATAATGTCTTTATAGAGTGGATGAAAAAACGCTACAACTATGAAGTGAAAAGAGAGTGGATTGTTGTAACTCCAAATGTAGTTTCATCTCTTGGGCTTTCTATTTCAGCATACACACAAAATTCTGGTGGGGTTTTAATTATGCCACCAGTATACCCACAGTTTTTGAATATTCCATCTAAACAAGGCTTAAAAAGAATTGATGTGCCACTTCTATATAGTGAAAACAAAAATAAGTACTACATTGACTTTGATTTATTTAGCAAGAAAGCGAGTGAGGCAGATATCTTTATTCTGTGCTCACCACATAACCCAGTTGGACGTGTGTGGACTAAAGAAGAGCTTGAAAGAATAGCTGATATAGTGCTTCAAAATGACATAATACTTGTTTCAGATGAAATTTATTCAGACATTATAATGCCAGACTACAAACATACACCAATGGGTTCCATATCAAAAGAATTATATAATAACTTAATTTCGATTTATGCTCCAAATAAAACATTTAATATAGCAGGTGTTCCAACAGGGTATAATATAATACCAAATGAAAAACTTAGAGAGAGGTTTTTAGACACTATGGTTGCCTCAGGAGTTGTAGTAGATCAGCAAAATATAGCATCTAATATAGCAGCAAAAGCAGCTTATAAACATGGAGAGCCTTGGCTTAATGAGGTTATTTGTTATCTACATGAAAATTATATTTACTTGAAAAAGTACATAGAAGCAAATATACCTAAAGTAAAGATGACAGAAGTTGAAGGTACATTTTTGGCGTGGCTTGACTTTAGAGAGTTAGGATTATCCCATGAAGAGTTAGAGAAATTACTGATTCAAAATGCTAAAGTTATGCTTAAAACGGGTGTTGATCTTGATAATGAAAAAGGGCAATGTTTTATGAGGTTAAACTTTGCTACGCAGAGAAGTGTCCTCAAAGAAGCTTTGGAGAGAATAAAAAATATGATTGATAGCTTATAAACAAATGAGATTAAATAAATATATAGCACATCAAAATATAGCGAGTAGGCGTGAAGCTGACCGCATGATACAGGAAGGACATGTAACTGTAAATGGGGTTCTTGAAACTAATCCTGCTGTAGATGTTGGCGATAACGATACTGTCGTTTGTGACCTAAAAAATACTAAAAAGAAAATATATATAAAGCTTTTCAAACCTAGGGGATATGTTGTATCCACAAATAAGCTTGAGGGCAAACCTATATATGACCTTATAAAAAAAGACTTCCCCGAATTATATCCTGTGGGTCGTTTAGATAAAGATTCTAGCGGGCTTATAATTTTCACTAATGATGGAGTTTTAAGCAAGAAGATACTTTCATCTGAGTTTAAATGCGAAAAAGAGTATTATGTCAAAGTTGATAGAGACTTACCAGATGGTGCATTAAAAAGACTTGAGTATGGCATTAATCTTGACGGGGTTAAACTCGAGAGAGCGATAGTTAAACGAATTGAGAAAGATGCGTTTTATATAACGCTTGTAGAAGGACGTAACAGACAAATTAGGCGAATGTGCCAGAAAGTTGATTGCGAAGTTCTACAGCTTAAGCGTATACGTATTGCTGGAGTTAAGCTTGAACGTGTTGAGCTTGGTAAGTGGTTTTATCTTACACATGCTGAAATAAACTCTATAATGAAGACTTGATGGTTGATTTTTTTTCTAACGAATATTAGAATGATACTAATTATTTGAAGTAGGAGTTAGTGTATGAATAATGATTTAAATGTAATAGTTCTTAATGATATGTGTTCTTATGGTAAAGTTTCTCTTACTATAAACATACCTGTTTTGTCTGCTTTTTCAATTAAAGTTTCCCCATTACCAACAGTTCTACTTTCAAATCACACGCAATATTCTTCTTTTTGTGCATTTGACCTTACTGATTATTTATTCAAAATAGTGGAAGAGCTTAAACTTAGAGAAGCAAAGTTCGATGCTTTTTATATTGGCTGGCTTGGACATGAAAAACAAGTTGACCTTGCGGTTAGTATCATAAAAGATTTTAATATACCGCTTACTATGGTTGACCCTATTTTAGGAGACAATGAACATCTTTATACTCCTATTACTGATAAAAATGTAGAAAATATGATTAGACTTCTAAAACATGCTGATATAGTAATCCCAAATACTACAGAGTTTAATGCGCTACTTTCAAAGCCATTGGATAAAAAACCTAGTTTAGATGAGATAAAAAATAATATTAAAGAACTTGAAGCACTTGGCCCTAAAAAGATAGTTGTAACAAGCATTGAAGCTGATGGCAAGGTAGGGAGTTTGTGTAGTGATAATGGAAAAATGTCAGAGTATTTACAACCTAAAGTACCAATACATATACCGGGTACAGGGGACGCTTTTGGTTCAGCTCTTTTGGGCTATATGCTTAAAGGGGACAGTTTAGAAGAGGCTACAAATAAGGCAACTTGCTTTATGTATAAGTCAGTTAAAGCTGCCAAAGATGAAAATGATGACAGAATATTTGGCATAGCAATAGAAAAAAGATTATCTCTTTTATAGTAGTAATTATTAATTAAGCTTTAATGTTAAAGCATTTAAGGTTTCAGTAATTCCAATTCTTGTTAATCTGTCTTTACCCCAAATAGCATTCTTGTAGGCACGTTTATATCTATCAATAGCCGCTGATATTTTGCTTTTATTTGCAACTTCACCTGCTTGCTTTTCATATATTATAGCAAGTAGTATATCTCCTTGATATGCCTTTGGTGTAAATGATAAATATAGTAGGGCATACGGTTCAGCAGCATCTGGATTATTGTATATGTTTGCTAGTAGAAAAGCTGACTTATAGTGAGCTATAGTATAGTTTCTATATAATTTAGAAATAGATATATATCCTTTTAATGCTTTATCTGTATTTCCTGTCAGTTCATTTATATAAGCATTCTGATATAAGTAGTAGGGTTGCTCTGGGTTCATTTTAAGTGCTGTTTCTATCATTGTAGTTGCTTTAGATAAACTTTTGCCCTCTGATGAATACACTTTAGATATATGATAGTATATGTCAGCATCATTAGGATATTTTTTTAGAAGATTATTTAGTGTTTTTATGGCACCACTATACTGCTTTATACTGGCATGATACTGAACTACTGCATATTCAATAATTATATCTTTATTGTCAGAATATTTTACAGCTTTTTCATAGGATTCATTTGCGTACTCATATAAACCAGCTTCAAAATAAATCTTTCCAAGTATGCTATAGTATCTGTCAGGTATTCGAGATATATTTCTAAGCTTCATACCAATATCAAATCCTGATAAGTCATATTCTTTTACTAAGTAAGATGCTAAAAGCACTCTATATCTAAAGTATGCTGGTTGCAAATTTATTATGCGTTTTATTGTTGGAGTGATTATAGCATAAGCAGGATCATCTGTATAATCCCCTAATGATCTTAAAAACATCTGTATTTCAATATCTCTTTTTATAGCTATAGCATCAAAATTGTTAGCATTTCTAGCCAATGCTAGCTTAACTACATTTTGTGCTAGTGTTAAATCGCCACCATCTTTTAGGTATATAGCATAATATGTATATATATTGGATTCTAAATCTCTTACTGCTTGTCTGTCTAAAGAAGTTTTTTTGACTTTTTCAAGATACCTTATAGCATCTTGGAATTGGTTATATCTTGTAAACTCTGTAACACGATTTTGTACAGCATCAACATTTAAGTTTAATTCTTCCTCTAAAAAAATAGTTGATTTTATAGTAATTAGGTCTTCATCTTTTTTCTTTTGACTAATATCATCTCTTCCACGTCTAATTTCTAATAAACGTCTTAAAAAGATTAGGTTGTTTAGACCGATGTCTCTAGAGTCAAATTTTTCTTTTAATACCTCTATGGCTTTATCTAAAGAGCCTAACATCTGATAAGCATTTGCTAAATATCTGATTCTTATTTCTTCATCTTCACCTGTAAACTTATAATTAGATAAAAGTTTCATTATATCTACATAATACTTTTGTTCATATAATTCGCCAGCTTTATCTAAAACTCTGTTATATTCTATTTTTCTAAGAGCCAAGTTAGCGTCATAAAGTGGTGGAGATATTTTTAGTAATATATTTTCAGCATCTTCGTATTGTTTTTTGCTAATAAGGTAGTTTGCATATTTTATTTGATTTTGAGGGGACAGATTATAAAAATTAATTACTTGTTCTATAATTTTGTTAGGATAATAAAAAGAATCGATACTAAATAACAACTTTATCAAAGTTTCATAGATGTCAGGATTATCATAAGCATACTCAAATCCTGATTCTAAAATATTAACAGCTTTTTTATAATTTTTTTCAAAAACATATATTTGTGCTAAAATTATATAAGACTCTTCTAGTTCAGGAGCGGCTTCAATTGCATAAGGTAGTATATTTTTAGCTTCCGAGTAATTTTCCATCTCGAAATAAGTTTTTCCAGCATATAGTATAAGTTCAGGATGTTTTGATGTATACTTAGTAAGTTCGTTTAAGATTGACAATGCGGCTTTAAAATCTTTAACCAAGAAACGTTCTCGCCAACGTATTATTGATTTCTCTATATTTGATTCTTCTATAAATTTATTTACTCTAGGTATATTCTTATCTGTAGCTATTAAACTACTTTCATACTCATCTTCATCTTTATATTCTTTTATGGCAAACTCAAAAGCTTCTATTGCAGTATCATACTCTGCTGTCCTAAACTCGATGTTCCCCATGCCCTCATAAAAATAAGCTTTTTGCTTACTCTTTATTAAAGACATATAGTAATAATTGGCACTTGGTATATCATCATTTTTTAATGCTAGGTTTCCTGCCAAAAATAACCACATATTATCTTCTAATACCTTATATGCTGTAATATAAATTTTTAATGCTTCTTCATATTTACCAATTAAAGAATAAAAATCAGCTGTTTTAGAGTAAAAAGATTTATCGTTTGGAAAGTATGAGAGGGCTTTGTCATAATCTGCTTTTGCATAGACTACATCTCCCATATTTTCATGTGCTTGAGCACGAGTATAGTATATTAAATAATTATTGCTAAACTTAGATTCTATTTCATAACATAAATCTATCGCTTCAATATTTTTGCCTTCAGTTACTAAGTTTTTAGCCTTAGCTATTTCTTCTTCAAAGTATACTTTTAATTTGGGGTCTATTTCTTTTAGCACAGTATCGCCTGTGTACTTTTTTACTTTTAGATCATTTGGCATAATTAATGCTTTTTTAGATGGGTCAGTATAATAAGGAGATTTTTTTAGTAATCTTTGAGTGTATGCTGTATTTGAAGTTAACAAAAAGAAAGTTATAAAATAAATACAAAACATTATTCTTATCTTCACCAAAAGTCACCTCTGTCTTAAATTATAATCTTTGTAGTTTACCATTAATATAAAAAAATACAATACTTACTTTAGCCTAGATTGATTTTTTTACTATTATAATATATATATATGTTGTGGAGTTTAATTATTATGAAGAATGTTTTCTTTTTAATTTCAGATACAAAAAATACACTTAAACCAGCTTCTAGGTTTGTATTAGATATATCAGAAGAACTATATAAAAAGGGTGTAAAAGTTACGATTTTTAGTCAAAGCTTTACTACCGAGATGCCAGCATATATTAAAAGAAGAAAAATAAGTATAGTAAATAATATAGTATCATTTAAGCTTATAGCAAATAAAATATTTAAAGAATTAAGTTCTGAAGACATGCTAGTAGCAGTTGATTTTCCAATGAATATTATAGCGTCTATGGTTAAAAATAAGATATTTCTAAAAAATAAAAATAGGAATGAAATAACGTTAAAAACTATATGGTATGTGTTTTCATTTCATTCTTTTATTTATGCTTATAATAAGCTTAATTTTTTTAATGATATTTTAATTAATTTAGATATAAAACATACAAAAAATATAGACTTAATAAAAACAAGTTCAAAAAAAATTGAAGATACTATATCTTTTATAAATGCAGATATTAAAAATATTGAAACAATGTATCCTAGTTATAAAAAAGTTGTTATAAGTGCTAATTCTGAAAATGAAAAAATAAATAAGTATTTTGTATTGTTTAGTAAAGAGGATTATAGCAACACTATGAAATGTATAGTTTCTTATGCTAAATATTTAGAGATAAGCACTGAAAACAGATATCGTTTAAGTATTTTAGGTTATAATAATGCTATAAAAAATCAAGTATCTTTGCTTAAAATTGATAAATATGTAGACTTCTTACAAGTAAATACGTTTGAAGAAACTAAAAGTCTTATAGAAAATGCTTTTGCTATAATAATACATGACAAATTAGCAAGTTTTGATATGAATATTTATATTGCTTGGAACACTAAAACAATTGCTATTGTAGATATTCATAATGCATTATCTGAAATTGTGAAAGATAAACATGATGCTATTTTGCTTGATATTAAAAACCCACTATCTCTAATAAATACTTTAGACACTTTATCAAGAGATAGTAAGTTATGTGAATCTATAAGAAACACGGCTTATGAGAAGTTAAATAAAAAGTTTGCTTCTAGCTCCTACAAAACAGATATAATAAATAAAATTACTAATCAATAATTACCAATTCACTTTAGTAGGTTTCTTTGGAGCTGGAGTGGAGTTGTTTTCTGATATTTTTTTAAGTTCATTAAACAGCTTTTTCTCTTCAGAGCTAAGTGAAGTAGGTGTTTCTACAGTAACTATTACAAATAAATCGCCTTTAGAGGATGATCTATTTATATGAGGAATGCCAGAACCACGTACTCTAAATATAGTTCCTGTAATTGTACCTGCGGGTATTTTAATCTTGACGGTTTTATTGTCTAGAGTTTTTACACTAACTTCATCACCCAATGTTGCTTGAGCTATATTTATAGGAATCTCTACAAAAAGATTAACAGCCTCTCTAACAAAATATTGATGTGATTTAATACTGATAAATAGATATAAGTCTCCGGGATTTCCACCACCTACAGCCTCGCCTTCGCCAGTAACTCTAAGTTGTGTATTGTCATCCACGCCTTCAGGTATATTAACCGATATCTTTTTGCTCTTTACTTTAGTTCCTTCACCTTTACAAGATTTGCAAGGGTTAGAGATTATAGTTCCACTTCCTTGGCAAGTGGGACATGTTTGTGTTATGCTGAAAAAACCTTGAGCACGTCTTACTTGTCCATGTCCACCACAAGTACTACAGGTAGATTTTTTACTTCCGGGTTCAGCACCTGATCCGCTACAAACTTCACATGTGTCTCGCTTTTTTATTTCTATGTCAGTCTTTTTACCTAAAGCCACTTCTTCAAGTGTTAATGTAATGTCATACCTGATGTCATTACCTTTTTTTGTTCTCCCTCGACTAGAACCTCCACCAAAACCAAACAGAGAGCTGAATATATCATCAAAGCCACCGCCACTGCCCCCAAATACACTTTCAAAGTCTGAAGTATTAAAACCACCAGACCTTCCATAAGCATCAGCAAAGTCGCTGTGAACTCCTTGATGACCAAATCTATCATATTGAGAACGTTTCTTATCATCTGAAAGTATTTCGTATGCTTCTGTTGCTTCTTTGAACTTATCCTCAGATTCTTTATCTCCCTGATTTTTATCAGGATGATATTTTATAGCTTGCTTTCTGTATGCTTTTTTTATCTCATCATTGCTAGCGCTTTTATCTACGCTTAAAACTTCATAATAATCTCTTTTTGACGCCACTTTTCATAATCCTTAAATGTAATCAATCTATTCTATACTAAAAAGGCAAAAAAATAAATACATAAGTAACAGATATACTAGAGTAATTAAAACGCTTCCAATTAACCTCTGTGTATTCACTCTCTATTGTGTCCAGTTACGTAAACTGATGGAATGATAGAAATTACAATATACCACGCTTACAGAGGCGTTTACACGTCTCTGGTGGCAAATTTTACTAGTTTTTACTTTTTTATTATTGTGTATAGAATTATTGTTAAAAAAACCAGTATACAACTTATGCTTATACATTAATAAATTGTATACTGGTAAACTTTTTTTATATTAAACTCTAATATAAATTAACTATTTTTTTTGTCCTCATCATCAACTACTTCATAATCAGCATCAACTACATTGTCAGCACCTGCAGAATTACCTGACTCATCGTTAGCATTTTGTTCAGGAGCTGCTCCTTCGCCTTCAGCATTAGGTGCACCACCTGCAGTTTTGTAAGCTTCTTCTGCAACTTTACCCCATGTAGCGTTTAGGTCATCAGTAGCTGCCTTAATTTTTTCAGTGTCGCCAGAATCAAGTACTGCTTTTAACGCTGATATTTTAGATTCTACTTCAGGCTTGCTAGAAGCAGGAACTTTATCACCGAGTTCAGTCATAGCCTTTTCAACTTGATGTATTAAATGGTCTCCATGGTTTCTAGACTCAACTTCTTCTTTTTTCTTTTTATCTTCTTCGCTATGCTTTTCAGCATCTTGAACCATTTTGTTTATCTCATCTTCATTTAATCCACTTGATGATTCAATACGTATTTTCTGTTCTTTTCCAGTACCTAAATCTTTAGCTGAAACATGAACTATACCATTAGCATCAATGTCGAATGATACCTCAATTTGAGGCACTCCACGTGGAGCTGATGGAATACCTATAAGGTCAAAACGCCCTAGAGGTCTGTTGTCGGCTGCCATTTTACGCTCACCTTGAAGAACATTAATTGTTACTGCTGTTTGGTTTTCAGCGGCTGTTGAAAATACTTGGCTTTTCTTTGTAGGTATTGTTGTGTTTCTTTCTATTAAAACTGTCATTATAGAACCTTCAGTCTCAATTCCCAAAGAAAGTGGTGTAACATCAAGAAGTAGAACGTCTTTAACGTCTCCACCAATAATACCACCTTGTACAGCGGCGCCAATAGCAACTGCCTCATCAGGGTTAATACTTCTATTTGGTTCTTTTTGGAATAACTTTTTTACAGTTTCTTGAACCAAAGGAATACGACTTGAACCACCGACAAGTATAATCTCATCAATATCGTTTATTGTAAACCCAGCATCAGCCAAAGCCTTTTCACAAGGGATACGTGTTTTTTCAACTAGTCCACCAATAAGCTCCTCAAACTTAGCTCTTGTTAATGATACGTTTAAGTGTTTAGGACCACTAGCATCGGCTGTTATAAACGGTAAATTAATATCAGTTTGTAATGAACTTGAAAGCTCTTTTTTAGCCTTTTCAGCACCTTCTTTAAGTCTCTGTAAAGCCATTTTGTCAGAACTTAAATCAATTCCTTGATCTTTCTTAAACTCAGATACTAGCCAATCTATTACAGCATGGTCAAAATCGTCTCCACCCAAATGAGTGTCTCCGTTAGTACTTTTAACTTCAAATACACCATCACCAAGCTCAAGTATAGATATATCAAATGTACCACCACCTAAGTCATATACAGCAATTTTTTCATCTTTCTTTTTTTCAAGTCCATAAGCAAGTGCTGCTGCTGTTGGTTCATTGATAATACGTAAAACATTAAGCCCCGCAATACGTCCAGCATCTTTTGTTGCTTGACGTTGACTATCATTAAAGTATGCAGGAACTGTTACTATAGCATCAGTTACAGTTTCGCCTAAATATTCTTCAGCTGTCTGTTTCATTTTTTGTAAAACTCTTGCACTAATTTCTTGAGGAGTGAAGTCGCCGTCTGTTGTTTTAATTTTAACTTTACTGTCATCATTTATAACAGTATATGGCATACGTCCTCTTTCTTTAGTAACCTCTTCATAAGTGTTTCCCATAAAGCGTTTGATAGACGATATAGTGTTTTCAGGATTAGTTACCATCTGGTTTTTAGCAGGCTGTCCTACTAATTTCTCACCTTTACTTGTAAACGCTACTATAGATGGTGTTGTCCTATTTCCTTCGCTGTTTGTTATAACGACAGGGCTTCCTGCCTCCATGACAGAAACACAACTATTAGTAGTGCCTAAGTCAATTCCTATTACTTTTCCCATTGTTTATCTCCTTAATATTTAATATGTTATAATTTATATCTTATTTAAAGTATCATAATTCATAATACTTTGAACTATTCCTCTGATACTGGTTTTCCAATAATAACTTTTGCAGTTCTTAAAAGCTCTCCATTCAAATTGTAACCCTTAGCATAAACTTGAACTACAGTATCAGTTTTAACATCAGGTGAGTCTATAACTGATAGAGCTTCGTGTATGTTTGGGTCAAACTCTTCTCCAAGAGACTTTATTTCTTCTACAGAATTTGAGTCTAGAAAACTTGAAAAACTTTTACTTATAAGCTCAACTCCTTTATAAAATTCATTATTTTTCATCTCGTCATCTTTTTGCACAGATTCTAAAGCACGGTCAAAATTATCCATAAATGATAGAAGATTAGAGAGTAACTCTTTGTTTGCAAAACGTATTATGTCACGACGCTCTTTGTCAGCACGCTTTCTAATATTCTCACTTTCAGCATAAGCCCGTAAATACTTCTCTTCGAAATTACTAGCTTTAGTTTCAAGGTCTTCCATTTGTTTCTTTAAAGTTTCTATTTCAGATTCTTCAGATTCTTCACATTGCTCAGTTTCATCTGGCATAATTTCCTCATCATTTTCTTCTTTTAGAGTTTCTTCTTCCATTTCTTTATAACTCCTTGTGTCGTTTGTAATTATATATGCAATAATCGTGCCAATGATTTTATTAACTATTTATAGGGTTTTAAACCAATATTTGATATATTTCTACAATATATACTAGTACTATTATTGTTGGTGTACTATTTTTATACATAGTGTTATTTTAGGTGTATCGATTTTATACAGTTATTTTTATAAATGCAAAAAAGAACCCTGCTACGGTAAAAGCAGGGTTGATAAGGAGGTTTATAAAGGAGTTATTTCTAATCCCTTACTCTTTATAGTATAGTAAATATATAAAAAAAGTCAAGTAATTTAATAAAAATATTGTAAATAATAGAGAAAATTAGTAAAAATATTGATTTATTTAACAAGAAAAGTTTCTGATATATTCTTTCTATAACAAATTATACATTTAATATTAAATTAATGAAAAATTTTAAGTTTCCGAAAATGTAGAAAGTCAATTAGTATTATTTTTTGGAGTGAGTGTAGTGAAACAAAACAGATTTTTTTTATATATAATAGCATTAATTATAGCATATAGTTTATATTTATATCCTTTAACATATACTATTTCTACTTCTAATAATGTTTTTTATAAATCATTAAGTGTTACAAAAACTAATACGTTCGTTTTAAATAATAGAGTGAATATGCCAACATATAATTATAATCTGTTTCTAGATTTTGATAGAAATACTACAGATAAAATTGGTAATTATGATGTTATTTTATCACCTGATATAAAATATACAGATGGAGTTAATGGTGGATATTCTATACTTTTTCCACAAAGAGACTCAAAAATTATTATAAATAAGAGCACTTCTAATTCTACTATTGATAAAAACAAAAATGTTGAAGGTAGTTTTACTATTGAGTTTTATTTAAAACCTTATAAAGATAATATTGATGCTACTATAGTTAATAGTGCTCACATATATAAAGAAGGTAATGAGTTTAAGACAATAGTTATAAATGCTAGCGTAATAGGTGGTAGAGTAGTTTGGAGTTTTGAAAATTTCTTTAGGTATGGTTATGATATACTTAATGTTTTAATGGATAAGGGTAGTTATATAAAGACTGGGGAATGGAGTTATCATAGCATTAGTTTTGATGCTAGTACTGGTAAACTTGTTAAATATCTTAATGGTATGGAAGAAGAAGTTATTTATGTTACGACAACACTTGATAAAAACGGCGGAGTTTATGTATCAAGCCTTCTTAAAACTATTAATTTATCACTAGACTTAGGTGGAGGTTTTGTTGGGGCGATTGATAAGTTTAATATTTTATCTGACTACAAAAGAAAGTATGACTTAAATAAATATAATGATAGTGGGGAGCTTGTAAGTAGTGTAATAGATTTAAAAGATAATACAGCCTATCTCGAAACTATAAATATAGATGAGAAAAATTTAAACGGAACAGATATTAGGCTTTATTATAGAGTGTCTGATAAATATTTTCTAGCAGATGATAACCAGATTGAATGGAATTATATTGTAAATAATTTTGATTTAAGATATAAGAAGGCTAAGTATATTCAAGTTAAAGCATTATTTTCAAGCGATGCTACAAAAAAATATACTCCTATTATGAAATCAATAAATATTGTTTATGGTATACCTATTAAGCCAGATATTCCTAGTAATTTTAGAGTAGTACCATCAAATGGTGCTGTTACACTTTATTGGAATGATTCACATAATCAAGATATAGCAGGGTATAAAATATATTATTCTACTAAACCCGGTGTTTATAATAAGTTTGCTGATGTACCTATTATTATATCTAAAAATAATTCATATAGATTAGAAAATCTTGACAATGAAACACTGTATTATTTTAAGATTAAATCTTTTAGTAGTTTTGATAAAGATAATGAAAGTCATTTTTCCGAAGAAATTTTTTCACGACCGAAAATAACATTAGAATAAGAGGATAGAGTATTATGACAATAAATCCTAAATTAAATAGATTAAATATACTCACTGAAAATCTACTTAAAAAAGGAGATCATGATGAGGCACTTGAGTCTATAAAGCACAGTATAAGACTTGCTAAAGATGAGGATATGCCAATATATCTTAGCTTTATTGAATCTTTAATTAAAAAATTAGAATATAAACATTCAAAAGTATTTCTTAATACTATGATAAAGTCATCTAAAAACTTAGAAGCTTATTTTTTACTAGCGTCTATTTATAAACATGAAAAAGATTCTGAGAATGCACTTAAATGTTATGACGAAGCTTTTCTTGTTTGTAAAAATACTAAAAAAGATATTGATATTTACAAAAAATTATTAAATGTATTTATAGAGATTGATGATATAGAAAGAACTTTAAGTGTAGCTTATGAAATATATGGTATAGATAATAAAGATAAAGATATTTTATCTATACTTTCTAATGGGCATAGAACTATAAAAAAATATAAAAAGGCTGTTTTTTTCTATAATGAACTTATAAATAATGGAATGGCTGACCACACTGATTATCAGTATTATGCTGTTTGTTTACATGAGCTTAAAGAATATGAGAATGCTGAAAAAATGTATTTGCTTGCATTAGAGCTTTATCCTGAAAGTAATGAAAATATAAAAGAACTTAAAAATATACGTAGTAAATCATTAAATGAAAATTATCCTAATATCGAAGACAGTATAAAAGAGTATCAGAGTAAGATTGAAGAGTCATCTGATTCTGATTACACATCTTATTTTCATTTGGGTAATATTGAGTATATAAAGAAAAATTATGATAAGGCTTTAGAGTATTATAATAAATCTAGAAGTGTATATTTAAGTAAAAGATAATATTTAGGCTACTACAACGCAATTTCTACCTTTTCGTTTAGCCTCATACATAGCACTATCAGCTCTTTCAATAGTATTGAGTATATCTTCATTAGATTCGTCAAACTCAGCTACTCCAATACTAATTGTAACATGTATTTCTTTGTCGCCATTTTTAACACCTATAGCTGCTACTGTTTTTCGTAATCTTTCAGCAATTTTTGTTGCTTGCTTTTTAGATGTTGATGGGAGGAGTATTACAAATTCTTCTCCACCATAACGAGCAGGAATATCACTTTTTCTTAAGGCAGAGGTCTCTTGAGTTGTTTCTAATCTTCTAAGGGATTTGGTAATATTTATCAAAACTTTATTTCCAAATTCATGTCCATAGGTGTCGTTTATATTTTTAAAATGATCTAAATCCATAAAAATAATACTTATTTTTTCTTTATGTCTTTTACTACGTTCAACTTCTTCTTCAACTCTATGCTTAAAATATTTTGTATTAAAAAGCCCTGTAAGAGGATCTGTTATAGATTCAGTATAAAGTAGTTTTACTTGATTTTCTAAGCATTCAATTAAATTTTCTTTACTTAATTGTTGTGTCGCCTTAATATGTTCTATTTCAGATAGAGTAGGGTTGTCATACGCATCCTTAATTTTAGGTAACTCTTCATATAATTGATATACACTTATAGTCCCTATAGGCTTATCATTATCATCAATTATTGTTATAAAATCTAGTTTATAATTTACCATTTTTTCATATACATCATTTATATCGTCATCAGGGTGTGATACAATTATGTTCTTGTTCATAAAATTTTCTATTTTATATTCTAAAATATTTTCTGATATATTGTTTTTTATAAATTCAACTATACTTAAAGATGATCTTCCATAATTAAATACACCAACTATTAAGTTTTCAGAGTTTACAACAGGTACAAAGTTAATACGTTTTTCCGTAAGGTAATCAATAACATCTTTTAATGTAGAGTCAGTTTTTACAACATCAACTGGTTTTCTCATGAAATCTTTAATTAGATTTTTTTTCATAGTTCCTACTAATTTTACATTTATTCTAATAATATAATATATTATATTAAAAAAAATTATACCCATTATTTGTCGGAGTATATTAAATATACATTAACAAAGATCTATATTTAATAGTGATAAAGTTGTTTATACTTTTTTTAGTTCTGCTTCGCTTTTTCTTAAATATGATGGCTCTATACTAAATATGTTATCAAAATCATTATTGCTAAATCTAGTTTTAGCTAAAGATAGTAGATGTTTGGCATGAATTATATTGTCTGTATTTTTTACTTCTATTTTATATTCTTCTAACATATTACAAAATAGTTCTTTATTTTTAGAGTATCCATCACCTGTAATTGTTACTAAATTATTTTTAGCATTTTTTTCTATGATGCTTATTATATCGCTATGTTTAATGTCGACTTCATCATATAAAATATTATCATCCAAATAAATACTCGCATAAACACTTTCTTTTCTAGCATCTATCATCGCTATTTTAAGTCCACTTTCATGCTCTATATTTTTGTATAATGACTTTAAACTTGATATGGTTATGATAGGTATATTGCTACAGTATGAAATTGCTTTTATAGTCGAAAATGCTATACGTAATGCTGTAAATGAACCGGGACCTTTACCTAATGCTATAAGCGATATATCACTTAGTAGAGTATTATTTTTTTTAAGTATAGAGTCAAGTTCTTTAAGTAATTCAGTATTATGGTTTTTTATATTCTCAAAATTAGACTCTTCAATTTTATTGTCTTTTAGTAAAGCTATAGAAAAACTTGATGAGACTGTATCTAATGCTAAAATGTTCATGATAGTACGTCTACAACCAAACCTTTAATTTTTATAACCTTATTTGCTATTGCTAAATGATTTTTATGTTCATTTATAATAAGTTTATAAAGAGAGCTTAATTCCTCGTCAATTGTGGTTACAATGCTATATTCTTTACTTCTAAAAGCAAATCCTACAGTACGTAGTTTGTAAGCCTCTTTTGAAACTTTTTCTGTAAGAGTTCTTATTAGGTCTCTAAAATGATTAAACTCATCTAAAGAAGGGTCTTCCTCTAAAGCAACACCCGCCTCATCAATTTGCCTTCTAAGTTCACCTAAGTCTAAAGAATGCTCAGTGTATATTTTTTCTTCTTCTTGAAGCATACTAGAAAAAATTGAAGGCGTGTCTAAATTATTTTTACTTATATTGCTTCTGCCTCTTTTGTTATCTATTTCTCGTCGTCTTGTATCGTCTATTCTCACGTTTTTAACCTCAAATTAAAGTTAACATAATATAATATACTTATATTAAAATTGCAACCTTTATTATGCATACTTTTTAAGTTCTTGAAAATATAATATAAACTGCTATACTTATGGTATTATGAGAAAAAACATATTACTTAAAAGATATAATTCTATTATAGAAAATATATCAAATATAAAAAACAGTCATAATATTAATTATGATATTACATTAGTTGCTGTAACAAAATATTCTAGTATTGAAGTTATTAATGACTTTTTAGAATTAAAATTGTCCACACCACTTGCTGAAAGTAAAGCTCAAAGCTTAAGAGATAGAAGTAATATAATAAAAAATGCTGATTGGCACTTTATAGGGGGGGTACAAAAAAATAAAATAAAGTATATTACAGGAGTAGCTAGTTTAATTCAGAGTTTAGATTCTATTGATACACTTTTGTTTATGGATGAATATTCTAAGAAAAATGGTATAGTTCAAAATGTTTTATTACAATTTAATATTAGCGATGAGTCTCAGAAAAATGGTTTTGCCATAAATGCTTATAAAATGGTTTATGATAAATCTTTAGAGCTTAATAATATTAATGTGTTAGGTCTTATGGGTATGGCGAAATATACAGATGACATTAGTGTAATAAACAAAGAGTTTGAGAGTCTTAGAGTAATATATGACAATATAAAAAGTGAGTATAGAAATGAAATATTTAATACACTTTCTATGGGTATGAGTTCTGATTATGAAATAGCTATAAAACAAGGTTCTAATATGGTAAGAATAGGTAGTACTTTATTTGAGGACTTAATATAGCTATTGGAGTAAATATTTATGTTTATAGATTTTAAGAATTATGACTCTGTTGAGCTAGGTTTTATAGAAAATAATATAGATTTTATAAAAAATAATGATATAGATATTCTTGCTTCAAGTGAAGATGATATAGTTATTAATATGAAGTCAGAGAAAGTTGAAAAACTATTTCATGATGAATGGATGTCATTAAATAAAATTTTTACTGATGCTAAATATTATATATTAAAAACTGATAGAGAAAGTATTTTGCTTAGTAATTATAATAATATGGATGGTGTTCTAAAAGACTTCATGAACTTTTTTTTAAGTTGTATGGCTAGTATTGATAAAGTAAAACTTGCTGAAGAAAATATAATGCAATCGATTATAGATGCCCCTCAAGAATATGGTATATCTAAAGTAGGGGAGTATCTTTTAAGCTTAAAAAAAATAAATAAAAATAATATTTTTGACAGAAAGAGTATAGATAAAATAAGTAATATTATGACTACTATTTCTTTTATGGCTAGAATGGCATTAGTAAGTTATGCTAAATCGCTTAATAAAAGTAATCCTGCATATAAAGATATACATAAATTTATAGCCCCACTTGATGTGAAAAATATAGGGGATGAGATTATTTTTACTATATTTAGCTTAATTGGGAAATTGGATAAAAAAAATAAATTATTTGACTCAAATATACATTTTATTGATACAAATGTCATAGCTCATACTAATAGAGTTTTTGTAATGTATTCAGAGTTTTTATATTTTTATAATAATGAGTTTAATTTTAGGGGACTTGCGACCAGAACCCGTGTCGACTTTAAGGAAAAATTTGCTAAATATTATAGCAGGATAATGGAAAAATTTAACCCTAAAAGGTCAGCAATAGGAGCTATGGGAGTAGTTTGTAAAAATGGAATGAGAAGCCTTAAAACAGAAGAGATGAAACTATTTGCTTTAGGAACATATTGGCATGATATTGTTAAAGTTTATTATATTAATTATTGCCTTACTAAAAAATCTACTGATATTGAAAAAGCTCAAGCACACGTTTTTAATGGTTATTACTTGATTAATAATAGTAGAGAAAACCCTAAAGAAGTTAGTAGCACTATAGCTTATCATCATGAATATTTTGGGCATGGATATGGATTATTTACTGAAGCATATAAAACTGCTTTGGAAAGCAATAAAAATATAGATATTCAATATATAGTTACTTATGATTATAAGGATATTGAAAATATGGAAGCTATAGCCTATTTTCCTTCCAAACTTCTTGAAATAGTTGATTTATATGATTTCTTAAGGTATGACACAAGTGGAGGCGAAAGTAAATATAAGAGTGCTAACTTAGCACTAGACTATATGAGAGAGGAGTTTCTTGAAAAAAATGTAAAACTTGACCCTATGCTTTTCAATTTATTTATAAAATATCTTAGAGAGAAGAAGGGTGAGAAGATACCAAATGCTGAAATATAAAAACAATTATTGAAAACGTCTAGGTCTGTCAATTCCTATTAAATAATTCCATACATAATAAAATACAGCATCATCAGTAGTAAAATGTACTATAGCTTCATCTTCTTTTAAGTTATAGAAGTTATTTGAAAAGATACTTTCTTTTTCAAGCTCTTTTATATTAATTGAAAGCATATCAGTATGTACTCTAACATTAGTAATTAAAGTATATGGTAAAGCCCTCTCATATTCTCGTGCGGTAAGAGTGTCTATTGCATAATCTATTTGTGTTGGTTTAAGTCTTTCTTTAACTTCATTTTCTGCTATTTTTTCATTTTCTATTGTAATGTCAATCCACTCATAAAGTTCTTCCTGCCATTCTTTATACTCATTACTATAGTTTTTAGAGTTTAGAGTAAAGTCATCTGACACATCTTCTGGTAATATATTAATAAAATTACTATAGCGTTTTTCCATAGCATAAGTTGAACCACCAGAGTTTTTACAGCTAACAGAAAAAATTAGCACAAATATAATTAAAAAAAATTTCATAAAAAAATATCCTATCATTAGTGTTATCTATATTAGCATAAAATCTAAAAAACTCAAATCTTTTATAAGGTTTTTCCTTGCAGTATGTCTATAGTAGCTATGGTTTTGGCTGATGCGCCTCTGTTTTCTAAAAGAAGTTTATTGGCTAGAACCCCTAAGTTGTCTCTAAGTTCTTTATTTTTATATATACTTTCTATAGTTTTTTCGAGCTCTTCAATACTTGAGCAGTTTAGTAATGTTTCTTTCATATAAATATACATATCATAGAAATTATCCATATATGGACCTACTATTACTGTTTTCTTAAAATAAACAGCTTCTAATATGTTGTGTCCGCCGACATTACTAGAAAATGATCCCCCCATTATAACCAAATCAGACCTCTTATACCAATATAAAAGTTCTCCTATAACATTTATTATAATGCCATTTTCTTTATAGTTTCCCTTTTGTGTGAATAAACTAAGTTCATACCCTAAACTACTAGCCATATCCATTATATCTTTACTACGATCAATATTTCTAGGTACTATTACTATATAAACTTTATCTTTAATATTGTTTATAGCATTTAGTATTGCTTTCTCTTCACCATCATGTGTACTTCCAGCTACTATTACAAATTTATTTTTTGGAGGAATATTTTTAATAGCACTATACTTTTCTTCCATTAACTTATATTCTACATCATATTTTATATTTCCATTTATAGTTATAAGTTCTTTAGGCATACCAATTGTTAGCATATTTTTTTTGTCAGTTACACTTTGAGCAAATATTTTTCGATAAAGAATATAATAATTTTTGAAGAATATCTTAGCCTTACTATATCCTTTAAGTTCTTTTTTTCCTATTCTCCCATTGATTAAGTATATAGGGATACATTTTTTATTTGCTTCATATAAAAGAGTTGGCCACACTTCTATTTCTACTATCAATAAATATTCAGGAGAAATTATTTTTATTAATCTTTTTACTAAAATTGATAAATCTAATGAATTATAAAAAATAATAACATTGTTACTATATGTTTTTTTAGCTATGTCATAGGCTGTTGCTGTAGTAGTTGAAAGATAAATTGTATATTTTCTTTCTATAAAAATATTGATAATTTCTTTTACTGAAACAACTTCTCCAATGCTAGCCGCATGTATCCATATAGTTTGTCCATGTACTTTAGGAGGGCATTTTAGCCCTAATCTATAAAAATGTCCTTCTTTCACATTCTTATTAAAAAAAGAAGAAATCAAAAATACTATTAGAATAAAAGGATAAGCAATAAACATTGCAATCGTATAAATAAAATGAAGCAAGAACATTTATTAATTTACCCCTTATTTTTACATATTAAAATAAAGCATTCTGCTAGAAAATTATTTTCATCAGTTGTTTTAATTATTCCACGCTTTTGTTTATGATTGAATGGAGTAATACTTCCACTGTTTTGATTATAGCATTCTAAAACTTCACAATACTCATTTAATAAGTTTGTTATAGTCTCATAGTCATAATCTCTTACATGGTATTTTGTTTTTCCAAAAAGATGTTTGCTCCATGCATTTGGAGTAGAAAGAATATAAATGCCATCATTTTTTAATACTCTAAGTACCTCTTTTATTTGACCTCTATCATCTTCAACATGCTCTATAGTTTCAAATGATGTTACTATATCAAAACTATTATCTTCAAAAGGTAATTCTAGTATAGATCCTTCCAAATATTTTATGTTATCATTTTTTCCATAAATATAATTAGAATACTCAACAGCAAATGGATCAAGTTCTACTCCAACTATATCTATACTATTTATTTTATTTTTAAGTAAATTAGCTCCGTATCCTGTACCACTAGCAACATCTAAAATTTTCATATTTTCTTTTATATAATTAGAGGCAAACTCATATCTATCTAAATGGAAGTCACATCTGTCGGGCTTGAATAGGTCTTTTCTATTAGCATCCATTCTTTCCCCAGCATTTTTCTTCATCCATTTTATATATTTATTATAACCTTTATCCTTGTCTTTAGAGAATAATTTCGTAAAAAAAGACATCATAATGCTCCTTGTAAAAAACAACTAATAAAACTATTATACAGAGTTATACTGATTTTGTCAATTTTTTAAGTAGTTTAGTCGTTTGTTATGTGAGTAAATGTTTAAAATACTAACTTTAGTAATATTTACTCAAGCTCTATTTCTTCCCAATTGTTTT
>CAMRCO010000028.1 GCA_947040945.1 uncultured Spirochaetia bacterium | reverse complement strand
CATAACTTTTTTTATAGCTACTATTTCTTCCCACATAGTGAGTGCTTTTATTGTCGCCTACATTACATACATATATCATTTTGTTTTCCTTTTTCTTATACTAACAATAGTTTAACCACAAGATTCAGATAACTCTTTTGAGACTATAAGTTTACGATAATCTAGAAAGCTTATCATTTTGTCTAAGTCAAAATCTTCTGTAGTGTCTAAATTAATATCGTAAAGTTCAGCTATTGTTTCAACTTCAAGTTTTAATTCAAGAGTTTTCTTTTCTTCTTCATATTCTTCTATTTCTTCTTCTAAGTCTGTTATTTCACGATAACAGGACTCTATGTTATTATCAATAGTCGTAATTTGTTTTTTTAATTTTTCAGTCATTACTTTACTCCTTAATAATTTTTAGTTTAAGATCTCCCATATATATTTGATGAGTATTCTCGCAAATATTTTTCATATAGCTTTCTAATATTTCAAAATGATATGTATTGTCAAGACTTAAAATATTTTTGCTTGGTAACTCACAACTCATCTCTCCTATGTTTGTATCGCACAATAATGTATATGACATATTCACTCCTTGTAAAAATTTCATCATTCAGAAAGATTAAAACCAATTACTTTTTCGTTTTTGCAAAAATCATTTTGTTCACATTCACAATTTAATTCGCATTCATACCAGTTCTCGCAATAGCAACTGTTTTCAATCCACTCTAAATCTAAAGGAGTCCCATTGTTCCAAAACGCAACTTCTCTATCTCCATATTTTTTTATAGATTCTTCTATTTTTTTTATGACTTCACTACCTAGCATAATTGACTCCTTGCTTTTACAGTGTCTTATTTTAATAAATACCCTCGTTATAAAGCTTTATCTCTTTTTCTCGACGACTAGTCAAAACATTTTTCACACCTCCAGCCAAATGCCACCTTGAAAATTGTTTGCTGATTTCAGCAGGAGTTCCTAACCCAGCATTAATTTTTTTTAGTAATGTAGAAGTCTTAAAACGAGCAATACCTACATTAAAAACGAAACTTACTAACGCATCAAACTGATGTTGCTTAAGCTCAATTTTTACACTTGTGTTAACAGCTTTCTCAAATGCGATAAGCCTAAATGTTAGTATCTCTTCTACAAGCTCATCATCTGCTGTCATCACTTGATTATTTTTGTCAGCATGAGGCGGTATGTTCATTATTCTTTTTACATCCTTTTTATTTTTCATTACAATACGGCTAAGTTGTGATTTTGTTAAAAACTTAACTAAACACCCTGTCCCAATAGTATGCTGTTTCGCTTGACACAAATAACCATAAGGAATAGTTGCCTCGCTTATTTTTAAATGTATTTGTCCTTCTTCACTTAGTTGTAACATTGTTATTCTCCTTTTTTATTTTATTACTTAAGAGTACAATTCTCATATCTCCGTTTTCATCTTCTTCAAAACCTAAATCTAAATCTAAAGAAATTAATTATTGTTGCCATATTTTTATATCCTTCCTTTTAACATAGGTCTAAGGCTTTTAGTAAATTAATTAAGTGCTTTTTGACTTATAGTGTAATCCCTACAAAATGGATGTTCATTATTATTAGTTCCATTCAAAACCATAACCTTATGCCCATCACACTCCATAAGCAAAATTTCTGATGCTATATCTGGAAACCCATTGATATTATTAGTGCCAACTTCTATGTTATTATCTAAGTTTTTTAGTAATTCTTTTAATTTTCCAATAGTTAAAACTTTCATTTTATTAATCCTTAATAATTTAATTCATTAAAACAATATTGACACAATGCATCATATTGAAATTCTTCTGCTTCATCATCTTCTTCCCAGTTTTCAAACTCGCAAAAACATCTTTTACATACTCTTATTATCATTTTTTAATTCCTTACCTCTGCTATATATCTGTGGAAACAGAGCAGAGGATAATTAATATTTTTAATAATGCTCTCCAATTAAAAATAATTGAAATAGCCTTTGTAACTCTTTTATATTTCTAACTTTCACTTCGTCTTCAATGTCTATACACTCATTTAATTGTCTCACAAAAAACTTTACTTGAACTATAGCCATAATATTTTTTTCACTTTCAAGTATCTCTAAGGCACTTTGAATCATTATGTCAGAGCAATTATTTATGAACTTTTTTCTCTGTGCGATGTTTGTATTGCCTAGTCCATTACATTCTGGGCAACTGGGTATTATATTTAGTAATGGCAAATCTAGTAGCTTTATGGCAAGTGCTTTAGTTTCAATGTGCGTATTATTTTTCATAACTTGTTTCACTGATGTCGAGTTCTTAGTGTGCCCAGATGGTATTATGTGAGCTAATTGAGTAAAAACTCTTTCTCCACAAAATAAGCAGCAACTTGTTTTTAAGTTATTGCTTTCTAGAACGTCATGAAACTTTTCTAGTAGATTCATTATTGCTTACTCCTTTTTTTATAGTCATATATTTTAAGTAATTTTTTTGGTTTAGCATTGGCATTGTATTTAGCCATTAAGTCTTCAAAATTATAAAAGCCTAATTTCTCGACAACAATTTTTGCCTCTATCCAGTCCATATAATTGCAAAACTCTTTATGACTAAGTAGCACCATTTTTACTGAATAACTACAGTAGTATGAAACCCTGTTATTTAAGAGCCTCCATTTTTTTAAGTATTTTTTATTATTCGTGAACACACAATAATTTTCTTTTATATACTCACTCATCTCGTCTTGACCAAAGTTTGTTTTTTGAAAATAACATAAACATTTAATTACTATCCAATAAAACTTTAATTGCTGCCAGCTTCTGTTTGTGAGTTTTTTAAGAACAACTCTATAATTTTCTTTCTCACTTTCTGGTATTAAGTTGATAGTTTCTTTTAGGCTATCAATGTCAGTTAATTCAAAAAATGTTTCTTTTTCTAAAGACATAATCGCTCCACAACTAAAATGTTTCCTTCAATATGTTTTGTAAGTACACCATCTAAAAAATAAACAGTTGTAGGATAGCACTTCACAAAGCAACTCATTTTTAAGTTCTTGTCACTATCTGTGTTACTTTCTATTTTGATTATTTCAATGCCTATTTTTTTAGCTTCATTTTCTACTACTTCCCAAGTAGGTAAGCATTTTTTTAAAGTATCTTTAGAGAAGAAAATTAAAAAACTTTCCTTGTGTATTTTCTTTTTATTAAACTCATACAATGTCATTATTATTTAATCCTTTTTGTTTAGCATTCTAAAATGGAACATCTTCATCGTCATCAAAATCATCAGTTGGAAGTGTGTCGTTTTCACCAAATCCATATTTTGTTTTAGGCTCACTTCTTTTATTTTCTGTCGGTTCATCTAATCCTAACTTGCCTTGTGTGTCAGTGCTTTCTTTGTTATATGGTTTTTTAGTTTCCTCTTGGTAATTAGTGTAGTTAGAATCTTTTCTGCTTTCTAGAAAAAATAATTCTTTTACAATAAACCTTACTCTGTTTTTTTGATTACCTTGTGTGTCGACCCAGCGTTCTTCTCTGACTTCAGCAACAATTGCGATAAGCATTCCTTTGGTTAAGTACTTGCCTGTTGTTTCTGCTTTTTTGCCAAACATAAGAAAGTTAAAATAGTTAACGCCTTTAGGCTTACTCTCACCAGAATAATAATTATTGGCAAGCGAGAACTCACATAAAGATATTTGACCCTTTAGTATTGAGTGCTTAGGTTCTTGCGTTAGCCTGCCCACAACTGTAAAATTATTTAAGTTACTCATTAGTTTCACCTTCAATTATATTTTTAATAAAATCTTTACCTTTAGCCGTCCACTTATTTTCATAAATATAATTATCATTTTTTTTTAATAGTTTTGAATACATATATCCTAGCCCAGAATATTTAGGATGTAAAAACCAGTTGTCATTAATTTTGTATATTATTTTTTTATTACTTAAAATTGAGTGGAGTTGTTTGTCTGACTTTAAGTTTAATTTTTTGGCAATATCACTTGAGCTGAAATATTTAATTTCTTTCTCGTCATAATTAAAATAATTACTTCTTGTATTAATGTTATACCAATCTTGCCAGCTAGATATTTTCATAGTAACTTGCTGATATGATAAAAGTAATTCTTTATCTGTGTTTATAGCACTTGGGTAATATTGCTCTGGTGGAGTGGAGAGCCCTAAGTTAGTAGTTGTTTGACAAGCTATGTTTATAAAAATCATAAACCACAGCATCAATTGAAGTTTTAATATTTTCATTAAGCATCTCCTCATTTTTTATTTGTTTTATTTTTTCACTAGAATTAGAAAAGTTTTCTATTCGCTCCACATTCTTTTTTTTAAACTCTATTTCATTATTTAATTTTTCTATTTCTACAGTCAATAATTGCTGTTCATTTTTGTTATTATTTATTATTCCTTTTTGAATCATTATTGTTACAGAAAGACCTCCGACTACTAAAGAGAGAAGTATATAAGTTATTATTTTGATTTTAATTTTTAATGTCATTTTACTAGTGTTTTCGCTCCTCATTTTTTATAAGCTTTTTATAGTTAGGATATTCATCTATAAATATTTTTATGTTTTCGCTAAAGTCTTGGTCAAAGCTTATTTTGTTTTCTATTGAAAAACCAAATACAAGAGTGTGAAGTATGTTGTACTGAGTTAGGTTTAATCCAAGAATTTCAGCTTCCTTTTCTGATTCTTTAAGTTTTTCTAGTTCTACTAATTTTTCTGCTTCAATATTTTTTTGATGTTCTATTTTTCTATGCTCATATATTTTTCGCTCTTCATCTGTCTTATGTTTTTTAATGTCAGAGCCACCTTGATTTAAGAGCCTCAATACTTCGTTTGTAAAATTGTGCCATCTGTAATGACCTGCTGAGGGGAAAGCCGTGTCATAAGCTTTTTGAATACAGTCGTTTAAGTCGTACTTTCTATTTTGAAGTGACTCAATTATTTGAGAATAAAGTTTTGTTGTTTTAGATGCTGTTTCTACTTTTTTACTTGTTAGACGGTAAAGGATTTCTATGAGTAAGTCATCGAACTGTTCTTCAATATTTTTTTCTAATATAAATTTATATATATTAGTTTTATATAGGTTTAAATATATATAAGAAGAAAGTAAAGTTTCTTTACACTCTATGTTAAGTTTCTTTACATCAGCATGTAAACTATCTTTACATGCTGTGTCAAGTTTCTTTACATCGCTTTTAGCCTCGTTTTCATTGTCATGTAAACTTTCTTTACATTCTCTATCAAGTATTTTTTTGTTATAATTCTCTATTTCATTGTCTATAACTTTTTTATTTATTTGAAAATATATTTGATTTTTTCGTTTAACTTTCTTTATAATTTCTTTTTCTAATAGTTTATTTATAGAGGCACTAACAGCCTGCCTACTTACATTTAAGGTTTCAGCAAGCCAATTAATTCTGCCATAAAACTCGCCTTCTTCATCTTGAGTGAAGTTATTTATTATACCAAAGAGTAAGAGTTCTAAACCTTTAAGATTTAGCTTTTTTGTCATATCTGTATTAATTGTCCAGAAAATCATTTTGTCTTTCTTGTTCATTGCCTTGCCTTAAGCTAAATACCCAGTAAGTACTTTAAATAGTCAAAAATAATTGACTATTAATTTTTTATACTGTATTATTAAGAGTATATGAATATAAAAACAATATTAAAAATTTGTGATAGACAAGATCGAGTAGATTTAAACACATTAAAAAGAAAATTCTCTAAAACACCGAAAGATAAAGTAGCTTTAAGTATGCTTATAAAAAAAGCAGAAAAGTTAGGCTATATATCTTTTTCAAAAACATTTATAAAAATAACAACAAGAGGGCGTGATCACCTTTCTGAAGACAAAGATACTTATAGCAAAAAGGAAGGCTATAAAGGAAAATCTATAGGTGGTAATAAAACAGTTTATAGAAAAGGTAAGGCTATAAGTTCTAATAGAGTTGTTCTAAATATTGATGTTAAAAACGCTAAACTTGATGCTAGAATTATAGCAGAGGCACTTAAAATTCCAATTAGTTTTGACTCGAAGTGTAAAAATGAAGCTAAAAGTTATCCTAGTAATATAGAAGATTTAGAGCTTGAAGACGATAGAGTTGATTTACGTGATTTATATACTGTTACTATTGACGGTGCTGATTCTAAAGATTTTGATGACGCTATAAGTATAGAGAAAGTAGATGGTAATTATAAAATAGGTGTTCATATTGCTGATGTGAGTCATTTTGTAGCACCAACATCGTCTTTAGATAAAGAGGCTAAAAAGCGTGGGAATAGTGTTTATTTAATTGATACTGTTTATCCTATGTTTCCAGAAGAGCTTTCAAATGGTCTTTGTTCTTTAAATGAAAATGTTACACGTTTTACTATGACAGCATTTATTACAATAGACAAAAATGGGGACGTGATTGAGGAAGAGTTTTGTAAGAGTGCTATAAAATCATCTCGCAGACTTACTTATGATTATGTTCAAGATGTGCTTGATAAAGTTGAGGATGATGAGCCTCGTCTTAAAGACTTAATTAATATGTCTAATGAGTGTAAGGAAATACTTTTTAAGAAAAGAATTAATGCTGGTAGTATTGATTTTAATTTTAAGGAAGTTCTTATCTCTCTTGATAAAAGAGGTAACCCTACAAATTTCTCATATTATGAAAGAAAAGAAAGTCATAAAATAATTGAAGAGCTAATGCTTTTAGCTAATTGTGCGGTAGCAAGAAAAATTGATTATATCGAAGGGGCAATTTATAGAACACATGGAAATCCTGACCCTGACAAACTTTTAATATTTGCGAATATTGCTCACAATAGAGGATATAATGTTATAAAAGACGAAGATGGAGTGGTTGATTTTAATAAGTTTATAGAAAGTGTACGAGGCAAAAAAGATGAAAAACTTTTACTCACACTACTACTTAAATCTATGAAGCAAGCAACTTATGACATAAAAAATATAGGGCATTTTGGTTTGGGCTTTAGTCATTACACTCACTTCACGTCTCCAATACGTAGGTATACAGATTTGCTTACACATAGAATCTTAAAAAAAGATTTAGCAAATAATGGAAAATATAAATTACCTCAAAACATAAAAAAAATGTATTCTAATGTTGCAACAGCATGTTCAATTACTGAGCGTGTTGCAATTGATGCTGAAAGGAAACTTACTAAAGTTAAGTCTACAAGGTTTATGGAAGACAAAGTTGGACTTGAATATGACGGAATAATTAGTGGAATAACACAGTTTGGTTTTTTTGTCGAAATATCAGAATATGGTATTGAGGGACTTGTAAGATATGCCGATTTAAATGAAAGGTATGCTTATGACGAAAAGCAAGAGCTAGCATATAGTTATCAGAGTGAAAAAAAATATGCTTTAGCTGATGAAATAAAAGTGTCTGTATTACGAGTTAATGTAGCTAGTCTTTATATTGACCTTTCACCATTATAGTTGGTATTGCTATTTAACATAATTATGTTTATTATGTTAAGTGTATATATTACGGAAGGAGTCCTTTAGGTATGGAACAAACTGAAAGCCAAATTCAAAAGGCTATATCTTTATGTCGTAGTGATGATTATGAGTCTGCTGTGCCAATTTTAGAAAGTTTATTTAACGAAAAAGATGACACAGAATCAGGCTATTATCTTGCTTTAGCTTATGCTCAATTACAAGACTATGACAGTGCTTTGTCAATTTTTGACAGTATATTAAAAAGATTAACTGATCCACCTCGAATAATGCAAGCTCATATTTTACTTGGTTATATTTATACAACTAGAGAAATGTATGACTTGGCTGAATTTGAATTAATTGAGGCTGTATCAATTGGTTTTGATAATCCGCAGGCACATTCTGCTTTGGGATTTGTTTATTTTAAGAGAAAAGATTATAAAAATGCTTTAGAACATCTTTCAAGAGCATTAGAACTTAATCCAAATAATTCTAATGCTAGGAATACATTAGGGTTTATTTTGGCAGAAAATGGAAACACTGAAGAGGCGATAAAACAAATTAGGAAGGCATTAGATAGTGATGAAAATAATCCTGCTTATTTAGATTCTCTTGGTTGGGCTTATTTCTTAAAAAAAGATTACTTTAATGCTAGAAGATTTTTGACCAGAGCATTTGAACTTGCTCCTGATAGTAAAGATATTAAAGAACACTTGCTTAAACTTGAAGAAGAATCACCTAGAAAAAAGTCATTCAGTGATGGCAATATTTAGTTAAAGGAGTGATTAGGTGAAGATAAAATTATTTTTTGTGAGTATTTTTGTTCTCAGTGCAACACTATTAGCATTTGCAATTTACGGTAGTAGTGATATTGAATATGTGGGGAGTGTTACAGTTGTAAGAGACGGTGCTACACTTAACATAGATGATATAGAAAGCCTTGAGTCGGGTGATACTGTTAAAACAAAAGACGAAAGCTTTATTAAAATTAAAGGTGATGACGTTTATTATTATGTGCCAGAAAACTCTAGTGTTTTGGTTAGAGATAAAATTTCTATTGTTTCAGGTGTGCTTTACAAAGCAGTTAAGCCATTTAAATCTTTGGATGATTTTATTGAGTATGACGAGACATTTAATTTGTATGCAGACCCTTATCCTCTAAGTACAGGGAGTTTTGCATCAATATATATAGCGCATGAGGGCGAACTTGATATAGTTAAATCTACACTTAATGAGCCTAATTGGCCTATAACAGAGTTTTATGAGATTGATTCCAACATTGAAAAACTTAATGTATATAGAAGTGTTGGAGCTATGCATATAAGCTGGCAAAGAAAAACTATACCTCTAAAAATTAGTATGAATACATCTGAAGACATTGCAATTGATGTTGCTATTGCTCTTGAATGTGCGACAACTCCACTTCCTGAACGTCCAAAGAAAATTTCAGGCGTAAACAAAAAAATGGTAACTATATTAGGGGACAAGGAAAAATCACAAGCTGAAAGAGCATTGCTACATGGAACTATTTATACTAACTTTTCTGAAACAAATTATGTAACTTCACCATATATTATTCCAACAACAGGTCGTGAAACTTCTCTTTATGGTGCTTTTCGTGGGTATACATCAAAATATGCTCGCTTCCATGAAGGATATGATTTAGCTAATGTTACGGGAACTCCAATATATGCAGCTAATAATGGAATGGTTAGAATATCAAGAGAGCTTTTTGTTAGAGGAAATTGTGTTGTTATAGATCATGGACATGGTATTTATAGTAGCTATTTTCATATGTCAGAGCTTATCGCAAAAGAAGGCACTTATGTAAAGAAAGGAGACTTAATAGGTCTTATTGGTACTACAGGTATGTCTACAGGTCCTCATTTGCATTGGGAAATGCGTGCGGGTAATATTACATTTAACCCTCTTACAGTGCTAGATAAAACATTGGCTTTTAATAAAAAAGATTTAGTTGAAATTAGATAATATTTATGGCATATTATTTAACTAAGAAAAATGTATATAATCCTAAAAGCGTTCATTCTGTGTCGCCATTTTACATTAAATATTCAAGCTATATAATATCTACTATTCTTCTAGTTTCGTTTATTTTTTTACTTGGCACAAATAGACTTGTAGAGGAATCTAGTATATTTAATGTTTGGAGTAAACCTATAAATACTGTTGACTCATCTATTTCTGACCCTAATTTGTCTATTGATGGAAACTTTAAACTTAATTTTGGATATAGGCAAGGTAGATACCTTCATTATTTTGATAAGTTTGGTAACACCATATTCTACACTAATTTAGCTTTTGATAGTAGAGTTTCTGTTGGCAACAGTAATTTTGTGCATTATAAAAAACTCGGTCGTGCGAATCAGGCATATAATTTAAATGGGAATATACTTTGGATAACCAATACTAGTGTGTATCCTGAGGTTTCAAAGTATAGCACAACAATTATAAATCATGCAAGTGATAATTCTATTATTCAAATGTTTGATTGGAATAATAATATACTGAGTAAGACTATTCAGTATGGTGAGTTTATTACTGATGGTGCTTTTGCTGATAATACAGGAGATTATGTTGCAGGTTTTAGCAGTGGATATATCGCATTAATAAATAGAGCAGGTGGACTTGATTTTGCCATGACAACTATTTTAAGTGAGATTAATTTTGTTAAAGCAGTGGCTATAAGTGAGGATGGCAGCTTTATAACTTCTTTAAGTGGGATAAGACCTGAATATCTTACCCTTTACAAAAAAAATGGTGAAACTATTTGGTATACTGATACTGGATTGAGTAGAAGACGCAATATTTCTCTTGGTGTAAGTGAAAAATCTATGATGGTTTATATGCCTACAGAAACCTCTATTGATATATATTCTATTCCAACAGGTAAAATAATTGATAAACTCGACATTAGTAAATATGGGATGGATAATCCTACATACATGAAATCATCATCTTCAGATAAAGATACAATATTTGCCATAGGTAAAAATGCTAAAAGTATTGTTTTAATTTACGACCATAAAAGTAAAGAGATTGTATTTTCAAAAGAAATTAATACTTGGGTTTATAATGTTGATGTGTCGGATGTATATGGTGAGTATTTAATTGTAAGTGATAAATATATTTATAGCTATAAGAGGGTTATTTTATAATGAAGTATCTGTTAATGGTTTTAATTTTGTTTAGTGTCAATATTAATATTTATTCTCAAAATGTGATGACAGATAATGTCAGAGTTACAAGTACATTTGGAGAGTTTCGAGGCGACCACTTTCATAATGGTGCTGATTTTGGTGGTTTTCAAAAAGATATTCATCCTATTGAAAATGGAGAAATAAGTTTTTATTTTGATCAAGATGAAGACCCAACACGTCAAGTTTTTGGAGTTGGGAGTGTTATGTTTATTGAGCATGAAAATGATATTAGAAGTTATTATTATCATATTGATCCGGGTTCCATTGAAAAACAATTTGCCAAAGTTACAGAAAAAGATGTTGTGGCTTTAACTGGAAATAGTGGAAGATCAGCTGGTGGGCATCTTCATCTCACTATAGAAAACAAAAAAGAGGGTATAGTAGTTGATCCTCTTAATTATTTGAATATAGATAAAAACTCAGATCAAAATCCGCTTATTGCTGGTATTTATTTGAGAACTGAAAATAATTTAATACAAATTAGAAATAAAATGAATATGCGTTACAATAGAGAAATAAAATTGTTTGTTAAAGCATACGACCTACTTGGTGGTATTCCTATGGGGCTTAAAAATGTAAAAATATATATTAACGATGAATTAAGTCGCGATTATAGTTTTACATATTTTATAAAGCGAGATAATATTTATTATATTGCTCCTAACTACACATTTGAAGAGGTTTATGGGGTCGATGCTCATTATTATAGAGGAGGCGTTTTTACTCCTAAGCCAGGTTTATACAATTTTAAGGCAGAGATTACTGACTTTGATGACAAGACTGTTGTGTTAGAAAGAAGTGTTATTTTTAGATAAACTTGAAATATTATAAAATAGATAAAGTATTATATTTGTTTTCTAATGTGTTTATTGTAAAAATTTTATTTTCGAATATATCACCTTTACCTAATATTAATTTTGTCGCTTCAGACATTTGAATAGATGCGACTAGTGGTGGTAAAAACGAAACTGTTTCATTTTGAGTTTCATATTTTTTGGCATTATAGTTTTTGTATATAATTTCTAATGTGTTATTTTTTGGCATTATAGTTGAAACCATTCCATAAAAACTATATACGCTACCGTAAATGAACGGTATATTTAATTTTTCACAACTTTCTACTGCTATAATTCTTGACTCTAAATTATCAAACCCATCGAATGCTATGTCAATATTTTTAAGTATTTTGTATGAATTGGACTCGTCAAACTTTTCATGAAAATAATTTATAGTAGCTTTGCTATTTATAGATTCTGCCCTTTTTATAGCAACATCTATTTTTTTGTTGCCAATATTTTTTTCTGAAGAAAGTATTTGTCTATTTAAATTGCTTTCTTCAATTATATCATAATCAATTATACTTATATGTTTAAACCCTAGCCTTAGAGCATATTCTAATATGTATCCACCAAGCCCCCCAAGTCCTAGTATTGCTATATGCGTGTTTTCTATTTTTTCTTTTTCTGATATAATTAATGTCATAAATATTCTTTTTATTTTAGTATAATATTATTAATTTATTTGTCAATTATTTTGACTTTTTATCGTTTGTATTATACTTTTTTATAGAATTAAATTGTGGAATAAAAATAATTATGATAAATAAAGTTACTATAAAAGAGTTTGCTAACATAAAAAATAATAATGAAAACATACCCATTATAGATGTTCGAAGCCCTAAAGAATATTCACATGCCTCTATTCCAAATGCTATTAACGTAAGTTTATTTAGTGATGAAGAAAGAGAGGCTGTTGGTATTTCTTATAAAGAGCATGGTCGGGAGTGTGCTATGCTTCTTGGTCTTAAAATAGTTGCCCCTAATATGGTTTCAATTTTAGAGAATATTATAGGTATTATGAATGGGAAAACTGATGTGCTTATTCACTGTGCAAGAGGTGGTATGCGTAGTGAGTTTTTGTCATATTTGCTTTCTATGTATGGGTTTAATGTTCATATTTTAATAGGAGGGTATAAGGCGTATAGAAATTATGTTCTTTCTATGTTTGAAATAAATTATAAATGCATCATATTAAGTGGCTACACAGGAAGTGCTAAAACATTCATACTGAAAGAAATAGAGAAAATGGGTGAAAATGTTATAGATTTAGAAGGACTTGCTAATCATAAAGGTTCTGCTTTTGGTGGTATTGGCGAGAATGAGCAACCTACACAAGAGCAGTTTGAAAATAATTTAGCATATCAACTTGAACTTATTAATAGTGATGAGACTGTTTGGCTTGAAGACGAAAGTTTTTTAGTAGGCAGATGTGCTATACCTAAAGTATTATTTAATCAGATGTCGAGTCCTTATAAATGTGTTTTTATAGATGTTGATAAAACTTTAAGGGCTAAGCACATATCAAAAAACTATGGCATTTATGATAAAACACTACTAAAAGAATCTATAATAAAAATTAGAAAGAGGCTAGGGGATGTTAGGATGAATGAAGCTTTGGCATTACTTGATGATGACAAAATAACTGAATGTGTGATAATACTCCTCGATTATTATGACAAGTCCTATAAACTTAGTAAATTTGCGGATTCTATATATATAAAAATAGATGATATGAACTTTACTGAAAATGCTACTTTAATATTATCAAATATCTAGAAAATCTTTTACAAATTTTTTATAAGATTCTATTGTGTTTTTATAGAAATAATCTTCTGTTTCCATAGGGTATGAATTATTTATATTTATAAAATAATCATAAAGCATAGAAAACTCACCTTTAAATGTTTTCTTCCATAATTCTTTAGCATAATCTCTGACTTCAATACTTTCTGTCGATATAAGTAAATATGTGATTTCATTGTCTTCGTTGTTAAGTGATATGACAATTTCTATACAGTCTTTATCCATATATGCGATTTGATCTTTTAAATAAAGTAAGCCTTCTAGTTTTTTTTTAGTTTTTATAAGCACTTCATTTTTGTTCGCTTTATTTATTGAGAAATGTTTAACTTTATTAAAAATAATTCCAAGAGTGTATTTTTTTTTAGTGTCTATTTCTAAGTTTGAAACTTCTTTAAGATTTTTTACTAAATTATTAATTGCTGTGTATTCTAGTAATATGTTACATTGATCATCATTAAATGTAATAGAGGTGATAACAGATTTGTAAAGTTGTCCAAGTCCTATATAATTTCTAGTATTTTTCAGTTTTGCTTTATTACTATCTAAAAATACTTTATAGCCATGTTCTGATATATAGTATTTTTCGAAAACTTTTTGAGGGAGCACAAATGTGTCTTTATCAAGTCTACCCTGATATTGATAATGAAAAACAGTTTCATATATACTAGGAGATAGCATGGAGGCTATCTTGTATAATTTGTCGTATTTTTCAACTTTCATAAATTATATTATCGGTATAAAAATTGTATTTTTAATGTCGTTATTCAAATATAAATTCCTCATTAATTATCTTGTATAGAGTATTCTTGTATTGAATAATGTAATAATACTGAATTATATAGAGATTTAATAATTTCTATTTTTAGTTACTAATAAGTATAATATAGTAATTATTTAGTACATTGCTATAAATAATATATTTATATATAATATTCTGAAATCAATTTATGGAGTGTAAAAAATGTTATCTAAAGAACTATATGCTAAACTAAATGAACAGTTAGGTAGAGAGTATATTGCATCAAATATATATTTAAATATGTCTTCTTGGTGTTATAAAAATAGACTTAAGGGTTCTGGTAATTTTTTGCTTAAGCATGCGATGGAAGAGTATGGACATATGCAGAAGATTTTTAATTTTATAAATGAAACAGGCGGGCAAGCTATTATTGGAGAATTAGAAGCAACTCAAACCGAATATACTTCAGTTGAGGAAGTTTTTAAGAAAGCTCTTGAGAATGAAATATTTGTAAGTGCTTGTATATCTGACCTTGTTACTTTTGCTCATACAAACAAAGATTATCCAACATTTAGTTTTTTACAATGGTTTATTAATGAACAAGTTGAAGAAGAGGCACTTTTTTGTGATGTGTGTGATAAAATAGAAATGCTTGGTGGTAAGCTTAAAGAAGAAAAATTATTTCTTTTTGATAGAGAGATGCAACGTTTTGCTGATTTACATCAGTAAACATTTTTTTGTTTAATATAATAAGTGGGTTTTAATGTTCAAATTTAAAGATATTTATGTCAATATAAAGCGTAGAAATATTTCTAGCAAGGAAATACAAGCGCATTTTGATAAATCTACTTTAGATTCTGATTATGAAATAAAATCTGTATGTCTTAGTAAGTCTTATGGTAAGAAAAAAGTTATAGAAGATATTTCATTTAATGTTAAACAAGGTGAGGTTGTAGGTCTTTTAGGGCCAAATGGAGCAGGTAAAACCACAAGTTTTTATATTACAGTTGGTTTTGTTAAAGCTAATCAGGGTAGAATACTACTAAATGATTATGACATCACTGATTTACAAATGCATAAAAGGGCTGAACTTGGTATAGGATATCTTCCGCAGGAGGCTTCTATTTTTAGAAAACTTTCTGTAGAAGATAATCTTATGGCTATATTAGAATATAATAAAAAAATGACTAAGAAAGAAAGACGTGAAAAAGTAGACAGCCTTCTAAATGAATTTCATATAGACCATGTACGTAAACAACACGGTTATACACTTTCAGGAGGAGAACGTAGGCGTTGTGAAATAGCAAGAGCCTTAACGGTTGATCCTAAGTTTATACTACTTGATGAGCCTTTTGCGGGAGTTGACCCAATAGCTGTTTTAGATATACAAGGTATAATAGCTAAGCTTAAACAAAAAGGATTAGGCATTCTTATAACTGACCATAATGTTAGAGAAACTTTGAGGATTACTGATAGAGCTTATATTATGAGTAATGGTAAAATACTTGTAGATGGAACTCCTGATGAAATTATTAATAACCCAGTTGCTAGAAAAATATATTTAGGTGAAAACTTCACAATGTAGAGTTTTTTATGCTTAATATAACCAAACTTGAAAATCAAATAATAGATTACATTAAAAAAAATATACCCGAGCGTCTTACTCATACATTATCTGTTAGAGACATTGCAATGGGGCTCGCATCTCACTATAAAGTAGATGAGAAAAAAGTCTCTCTTGCTGCTTTATGCCATGACATAGGCAGAGTGTACAGTAGAGAGGATATGTTATCCCTATTAAAAAAATCTGGAAAAGAATATCCTAGTTTTTATAATAGGAATATACTTCATGCTTATGTCGGTGTAATTATTGCTCAAAATGAATTTAATATAAATGATGAGGAAATACTTCTTGCTATTAAAAATCATACTGTAGGCAAAGTTGGAATGGGTATGCTTGAGAAAATAATTTATGTGTCTGATTATATTGAACCTACACGAAACATAGAAAAAACTGAACAAATGAGAGTTCATGCACTTGAAGATTTCGACTCTGTTTTTTTAGAAACGATTAAAGATTCTTTAACCTATGTTTTATCTAAAAATGACTTTGTTGTCTATGACACACTCGAGCTTTATAATTCACTTGTAATTAATAAAAATACATTATAATATTATTGAATATATTTTATGGAGTATTTGCGATGAAGCTTTACACAGTCGACACACTTAAAAATCAAAATTACGATGAGCTTGGTATGGTTGAAGGTTTTTCCAAAAATAGAACATTTGCTATAAATAAGGCTAAAGATGAAATGATAGCAGAAGCTGAACAACTTGAAGCTGATGCTGTAATCGCACTTAGATATGAAACGTCATCTATTATGGAAGGGGCTTCTGAAATACTTGCTTATGGCACAGCAATTAAATTTAAATAAATATTGATATACTATAAAGGATTTTTATGAGAAAGGACACTTTTAATTTAGATGAAATGGATATAACAGCAGAATCGTGGAGAATATTCCGCATTATGGGTGAGTTTGTAGAGGGATTTGAAGAAATGGCTCATTATAAAAATGCTGTTTCTATTTTTGGTAGTGCAAGAACACCTAGTGATCATCCTGCTTATGAGCTTGCTTATGACACTGCTAAACTTTTATCTGAAAGTGGTTATGATATTGTTACAGGTGGAGGACCGGGTATAATGGAGGCAGGCAATAAGGGTGCATATTATGCTAAGGGGGAGTCAATTGGGCTTTGCATTGAACTTCCGCATGAACAATCTACTAATCCGTATGTGAAAACTGAAATAAAGTTCAGATACTTTTTTGCTCGTAAGGTTATGTTTGTAAAATATGCTAAGGCTTTTGTAGTTTTTCCCGGTGGTTTTGGAACTATGGACGAAATGTTTGAAGCTTTGACTTTAATGCAAACTGGTATATTAAAAAAGTTTCCTATAATTATTATGGACAAAGAATATTATAATGGGCTTATAAATTGGGTTACTGATACGATGCTTGAAGACAAGTATATAAATAAAGAAGACTTAGACTTGTTTACATATACTGATACTCCTGAGAAAACTTTACAGGTTATAAAAGAATTTTATAATTAGAGGATAAAAAATTAATGAAGAAGAAAATTGCTTTCATACTTTGTTCAACAGGCAATGAGGCATTTGCTGTTGGAAATGTTATTTTGGGTGCTAAAGAATTTCTATTTCAAAACCTTGAAAGTGATGAGTATGATATAATATTTTATACTGACAAACTCATGCCTCAAGATGAGTTGGCACTTAAAAAAATATATAAAAATATTATCATAAAAATATATGAATCCCCTTTTTGTAAAGATATAAAAAAAATTGATGAGTCTAGATATTTATCAATTTTTGCTTATGCTCGTTTTGAGGCTTTTAATTTACTTGATACTTATGAGAGAGTTTTTTATACTGATACTGATGTTGTCATACAAAAAGATATTAGCGATATACTAGATATAGAGGCTAGTATATCTTTTTCATATTTTCCAAATAAATCGACACCTATTTCTGCAAACTTTAATAAAGATAATATTAAATTAGCATCGGGTTATAATTTGACTTTACCATCTATAATAGCTGCAGTTTTTTTAATTAATGACAAATTGGAAAATTATAATAAAATGACTGATTGGTGTTATGAAAAAGCTTCTGAGTATAAAACTAATGATCAATCTGTTTTATGTCTTTTAATAGAAGAGTTTAATTTAATTGTTCATGACCTCACAAACAGTTTTGGTGCTTTTCCTGATAGTGAATATGCTGATTCTGCTCATATAGTACATGCGATAGGGCCGAATAAGTTTTGGCGTGGAACATATAATAAAATATGGGAAAGTAATAATTCCGTATGGAAGTCTTATGGTGGAAGTAGTACTTATGAAAAAAATTCTAGAAAAAGAAAAATAGTTGATAAAATAGTTTGGTTTATACCTATATTTAAATGGCGTGATAAAACAAGAAGAATTCTTTTGAATAGAATGGGATTATCTTCTAGGTAAATTATTAATTTAAGGATATTTATATGTTTGATACACCTATTTTATTTATTATATTTAATAGAGAAGATACTGCGAAAATAGTTTTTGAGAAAATAAGAGAAATAAAACCTAAAGAATTATATGTAGCAGGTGATGGAGCTCGAAATGAAAGTGAGAAAGTTCTAACTGATAAAGCAAGAGCTATAATAAAAGAAGTAGATTGGGATTGTAATGTTCACACTCTTTTTAGCGATAAAAACTTAGGATGTAGAGTTGGTGTTTCTAGTGCTATAGACTGGTTTTTTGATAATGTAGAAATGGGCATAATACTAGAAGATGATATAGTTCCTGATTTATCATTTTTTTATTTTTGTGAAACATTACTTCATTATTATAAAGATAATGAAAGAGTTATGCATATAGCAGGGGAAGCTCCATTAAACTATCAAGTAGGGGATGCTAGTTATTATTTTGCGACTGTGCAGCATTGTTGGGGTTGGGCTAGTTGGCGAGACGCTTGGAAGAATTATGACATAACACTTGAGAGTGTGTCATTTGCTAATATTAGTGAAGTGCTTAAAAAAAGGTATAATGATTTTAATGTGCGGGATTATTGGAAACGTTGGTTTTTTCGTACAAAAAAGGATAAACCTAATACATGGGATTTTCAATGGACATATATTATTATGTCTTTAGATGGTGTTTGTATTAACCCAAATTTTAATCTCATTTCAAATATAGGTTTTGGAGAGAACTCTACTCATACAAAAAATGAAAATGACAAAAACTCTAATAGATTAACACATAACATAAAAAATATAGTTCATCCAGATAAAATAGAATTAAATAAAAATGCAGATATAGCACTTGATAGGTTCGACATAACAAGATTTAACATAAAAAATAATATTGTCCGTGAAATTAAACGTATTATTAAGCAAATTAAAAATCTATTTAGTGTTTTTTCTAAGTAGCGGTATATAATCAAAAAATGAGTATATAGTTATAATTGTAACAATTAATAAGCTGTAATATGTTATTTCTTCATAAGGCAGAGCAATATCTGTATACTTAAATATATTTAGTACAAAAATAATACCCACAGCTCCAGCACGAGCAAATGTTTTTAGCTTTCCACTAAACTTAGCTGCTAAAGCAATACCTCTCATAGCATTTAAAATGCGAAGAAACATTGAAAGCATATCTCTATATAATGAAACTAAGTACATCCAAAGAGGCATGCTCCCGTCATATAAAAATATTGCGAAAAGAGTTAGATGTAGCACTGTGTCTGTAAATGGGTCAATTATTTTTCCTATGTCACTTACCAAATTGAATCGTCTAGCAAAATATCCATCTAGTGCATCTGTTATTTCTAAAAGTATTAGGAGTATTAAGGCTAAAACTGCAGCCGTGAAAGACTTAGTAAAATATAAAAATATTAAAGGTGGAGCTAACACAACACGGCTTAAGCTCAATATATTTGGTATATGCTGTTTCAAAACAAATCCTTAATTGGTATTAGTAGTGGTCTCCAAAGGTTTTACGTAATAAGTATTTCCTCTTGTAGCCGCATTATAAACAGGGTAGTCAGTTACATATATTTTATTAATGCTTTCAGGTAAAACATATATGGTGTCGCCAATATTTGACAAATAATATACACGTTCTGACCTGTCTTCTAAAGAGAGAGTAATTTTAGTTTGAGAATTACCAAGCCCATATTTTTTATAATTTGTATCATCTTCTACAAAACCAGTTGCCTTAACGGTTGAAAGCACTTCGAAATCTTGATACGCTTTTAGTATATCAGTTTCAGTTTCAAGTCCAACAAATACCCAGTTAGTGCCGTCTTTTCTAGTGATTTCATTTGTATACATATTTCCATGTACCAAAACATTTACAACCTCTTCACTTCTTATTTTGAAGAAATCTTTTTCTCTAAGCATATCTACATTTTTTTTAAGGGCTTCAATAAATATATAGTCTAAACTAAAATACTCATCATTATATTTTACATAATAAAAATCGCCATCAATTGTTTTGTTTCCAACATAAATAATATGTTCTTTATCTTTTTCCCATATATTAAATGTATATAATGGCTCGTCTAGTCCAAATGATTCAATTTCACTTAAATTAGTAATAACAGTTGATATCATTAAAGTGTTGAAGTTTTTAACATTTGCAAAAGCTTCCATTTGGTCAGCAACATAATTTGTAGGGGTCATTATATTCCAAACATTATTAATTTTTTCTACAGATATATTTTGATTATCAAAACTAAGATTATACTTATATGTGTCCATTTCATTTAGTTCAAATAATTTATTACGTGTAATATTCTCTTCAAGTTTTGCTTTATTATTTTTTGTTGTATACACAGCAAGAAAACTTACACTAAGAAGAATGATTGATAGTATAATTAGTATTAGAATGTTTTTTTTCATTAATTTCTGCCTTTATTTTCTATTTTCAATAACAATAAATGTAGCATATAAAAATATAACTGTAAGTGATACAAAATATAGAATATCTCTTAAGTCTATTAGCCCAATAGCCATATTAATAAAATGAGTGTCTGAGCTAATAAAATCTATTATATTCATTGTCACAGGAAATATTATCCCAATGAATCTTAAGAAGAAATTGAGTAGTATCATAATTAAAAGGCTTACAACAAGTGAAACTATTTGATTTTTTGTAAGCGAAGATGCGAATATACCAATAGAACATAATGATGCTACCAAAAATATAGAACCGATATATCCTGACAAAACTGTTCCTAAGTCAATACGTCCTATGAAGTTTAATGTTATAGGGTATAATAGAGTTGGCATTAAAGCAAATAATACAAATGTTGTTGAGGCGAAGAATTTACCTAGAATTATTTCGAGTGTTGTTACAGGTTGTGTGCTTATAAGCTCGTATGATCCGTTCTGGAACTCGGACGAGAATAATGACATTGTTATAGCTGGTATTGTGAAAGACAATACTAGAGGTAAGGCTATAAAATATGCTTCCATGCTATTTTGGTCTAAAAGAAAAAATCTTGAGAAGAAATATATTCCTGATACTACCAAAAATATTGATGAAAAAATGTATGCTATTGGTGAGAAGAAGAAAAACCTAAGTTCTTTCTTAAATATAAAAATAGACTTTTTAAGTGAAAAAATATCACTATTCATGGTTATCTCCTTTAGTAAGTGTGCGGAATATTGATTCCAAATCTTCTTTTTCTTTACTCATTTCATATATAACCCAGTCAGTTTTTTTAATTAAATTATATACTTCGTCTCTTGGGTCAGTGCTACTTTCTTTTAGGAAAAGTGTTATATTTTTTATACCGTTTTGGGTATCTCTAAATTTAATTGTTTGAAGAGTACTTATGTTTTTAAGTGTTTTTTCAATATTGTCTTCATTGTCATTAGTTTTTATTGAGAGCAGAATCGACACTCCACCAGTTTTATTAAGTATAAGGTCTTCAGTTGAGCTATCAGTTATAATTTTACCTTTATTTATAATAATAACTCGTCCACATGTAGCCTCGACTTCACTAAGTATATGAGTTGAAAGTAATACAGTTTTTTCTTTTCCAAGACTTTTTATAAGTTCTCTAATTTCTACTATCTGATTTGGGTCAAGACCATTTGTTGGTTCATCTAATATAAGTATTTTAGGGTTATGTATAATCGAGCCTGCGATTCCCACTCTTTGTTTAAAACCTTTTGAAAGTGTAGATATAGATTTCTCTATTACACCCGCCAAACTACAAGCTTTAATTACATATTCAAGTCTTTCTTCAATTTTATCTGCTTCCACATCTTGTATTTTTGCTATATAAACAAGGTAATCATATACTATCATATCATTATATAGCGGTGCTGATTCTGGAAGATATCCTATAATTTTTTTTATACTTCTTTGATTATTTTCTATATCTTTATTATCAATAAAAATGCTACCACTTGTTTGGCTTAAAAAAGATGTTATTATTCTAAGTGTTGTCGATTTTCCTGCTCCATTAGGCCCTAAAATACCTACTATTTCACCATGTTCGATGTCAAAGCTTATATTGTCTATTGCGTGAACATCTCCATAGTATTTTGTAAGGTTTTTAACTGAAATCATTTTTTATCCTTATAATAATAGAATATGTTTGTACTTAAATTAAACACACCTCATTATTATAGTTTAATACATAAAAAAACTCAAGGTATTAAATATTTATCTTGGTATGTAAATTGTGCTAGCTATAAAATGTACTTTTTTATAACATGTATACCATAAATCATATACTTTTTATTGACTTTTAGAGTTTAATGTATAGAATTGTATAGACTTGATTATTTTA